>JBBRIN010000258.1:0-6043 GCA_038221115.1 Tepidisphaerales bacterium | reverse complement strand
CACGACGACGGCTGGCAGCACATCCGCACCACCGGCAGCCACCTGCATCACAAACACCCGACCAAACCCGGCCTCGTCACCGTGCCGGCCGGCGGAAAACTCGCTCACGACATCCCGCCGGGCACTCTGCGCTCGATTCTTCGCCAAGCCGGGCTAAAATGAATCCCATGCAATACACCGTCATCATCGAACCTGGCGACGACGGCACCTTCAGCGTCTACGTGCCCGACCTCCCGGGCTGCATTTCCACCGGCCGCACGCGCGACGAAGCGATCGACTCGATCCGCGAAGCGATGCAAGGCCATATTCAAACCCTCCGCGACCTCGGCGAAACCGTCCCGCCCCCGCGCTCTCTCTCGCAAATCGTCGCTGCCTGACGCATTTCCCGCCCATAGGAGAACCGAATGCCGCACCTCCGCGCCAGCCTTTGCACGACCTGTCTCTGCGTCCTCACCGCGCTTTCCCCAACATCCGCCGCCCCCCCTGCCCCCCCCACCACGCGCCCCGACATCTCCACCCTCCCGATCCCCGCCGCCGCCGCCAATGCCAAAGGCCTCGACACCGCCATCAACAAGCTCCACGCCCCGACGCGCAACACCGCGCCTCTTTCGCCGCAGGAGAGTCAAAAACATTTCAAACCCGCCCCCGGCCTCGCGGTCGACCTGATCGCCGCGGAGCCGACGGTCCGCCAACCGCTGCACATTACCTTCGACGCGCGCGGGCGCCTGTGGGTGACGCAGTACATCCAATACCCCATCCCCAACGGCCTGAAGATCGTCGAGTGGGACCAATACCTTCGCGCGAAGTTCGATAGAGTCCCGCCGCCACCGCCGGCCGGCCCCCGGGGCAACGATCGGATTATGATCCTCGACGACGTGGCGCACGACGGCTCGTTTTCCAAGTCCACCGTCTTTGTCGATGGTTTGAACATCGCGACGGCGTCGCTGCCGGACCACGATGGCGCGTGGGTCATGAACCCGCCCTACCTGTTGTTTTATCCCGACAAGAATCACGATGATGTCCCTGACGGCAACCCGATCGTTCACCTGTCGGGCTTTGGCATGCAGGACACCCACTCGGTCGCCAGCAGCCTCACCTGGGGGCCGGATGGGTGGCTCTACGGCGCGCACGGTTCCACCGTCACCTCGAAGATTAAGATCGAGCTGGGCGATTCAGCCCGCACCACCGACTTCCTCGGCCAATGCATCTGGCGCTATCACCCGAGCCGGCACGTCTTCGAAATCTTCGCCCAAGGCGGCGGCAACACGTTTGGCGTCGCCTTCGATTCGAAGGGCCACCTCTACTCCGGCACCAACTGGGGAACCTATCGCGGCCTGCACTACGTTCAGGGCGGCTACTACATCAAGAGCTGGGGCAAGCACGGGCCGCTCACCAATCCGTTCGCGTTTGGATTTTTCGAGCACATGCCCCACACCGGCGACAGCCAGCGCCTCACCCACACCTTCAGCATTTACGATGCCGACCTCCTACCGGCCGAATATCGCGGCAAGCTGCTGGGCCCAAACCCGCTGCAAAGCCGCGTGCAGGTGACGGCGCTGGAGCCGGTCGGCTCGACGTATCGCACCGTCGAGCTGCCGCCGCTGCTGGAAAGCACGGACGGTTGGTTTCGCCCGGTCGATTGCAAGGTGGGGCCCGACGGCGCGGTCTACATCGCCGACTTCTACGAGAACCGCATCAGCCATGTCGATCCGCGCGACACATGGGACCGGAGCAACGGCCGGCTCTGGCGCATCCGGCCCGCGGATTGGAAGCCGGGAATCGATGCGTTTGATCTCGCCAGCGCGACGACCGACGATCTGCTCAAACGACTCGATTCATCGAATGGCTGGTTCCGCGGCGCGGCGAGAAAAGTGCTGGCCGACCGCAAAGATCACGCGGCCATCCCCGGCCTTCTGTATCGATTCGCCGGCGATCACCAGGCCGGCCTTGACGCATTCTGGGCGCTGCACGCGATGGGCGTCCTGGATGAACAGACGATTCTCGCCGCGCTGGATCATCGCGGCGCTTCGATCCGTCTATGGGCGATCCGGTTTGTCGGCGATGATTTTCCCAATCCATCTCCGGCAGTCGTCGCGAAGCTTATCGAGCTCGCCGCGAACGAAGCTGACATCCAAGTCCGCAGCCAACTCGCCTCCACCGCCAAGCGGCTGACCGGCGACGCCGCCCTGGCGGTCATCGACCCGATGCTGCGCCACGATGCCGACGCGGCCGATCCCCACATTCCCATGCTGCTCTGGTGGGCGATGGAGGATAAAGCGATTTCTCGTCGCGACGCCATCCTGAGGGCATTCACGACCACGGAACTCTGGAACAAGGCCATCGTGCAGAAAACCGTTCTCCAGCGCCTCGCGCGGCGCTGGGCCGCCCAGCCGTCGACAGATAATCAAAGCGCCCTGCTCAAGCTGCTGCACGCCGCCCCGGGCGCCGCCGATCGGAAGATCATCTTTGCCGGCATCGCCGAGGCATTCGAAGGCCGCGAGATCCGCGATCTTCTGCCCGAGCTGACGAAGGAACTTGCCACTTCCGGCGACCTCGAGCTGGCCCTGCGCGCCGGCGACGTCAGCGCGCACGATGAAGCGATCCGGCTCATCGAATCCGAAGAGGCATCCCTCACTCCGCGCCGCGTGAAGGTGATCGAGCTTCTTGCCCAGGTCGGCCGCCCGGAGGATGCCGCTCCTTTGCTGGCCGTGGTCCAGAAGACGAAGGTCACTGCGGTGCGGAACGCGGCCATCGCCGCGCTCGGGCGTTTTGAAGAACCCTCCGTCGGACAACAACTGGCGGCCTTCTATCCCAAGCTCCCCGCCGATCGCGCCACGCGCGCCGCCGCGATCAACGTCCTGGCCAATCGCGCTTCCTGGGCGGGATCGATGCTGGCGGGCGTCGAAGCCAAATCCATCCCGAAAGCGGATCTCCCCACCGACGTTCTCGATCGCCTGCGCGCGATTGACGACCCGGCGCTATCATCGCAGCTCGAGCGAGTTTATGGCCGCCCCAAACACTCCAGCTCCGAGGAAAAGGAACAGGAGATCGCCCGCATCCGCGCCCTCGTCACCAGCGGTCAACCCGGACACGACGACGCCGGCAAACAGCTTTTCACCGCCCGATGTGCCGCATGCCACACCCTCTTCGGCCAGGGCGGAAAGATCGGCCCCGACCTCACGCCCTACGATCGCCGCGACGTGAATTTCTTCCTTCTCAACATCGTCGACCCGAGCATTTACATCCGCGAGGAGTTCACCAATTTCCGCATCAAGACCCACGACGGCCGCACGCTCGAAGGCATGATCACCGCGCGCGACGACGCCCAGATCACGCTGACCGATCAGACATCGGCCAAGACGATCGTCCCACGGGTGCTGATCAAGGATGAACGCGCGCTGGCCGCGTCGATCATGCCCGAGGATCTGCTTGCGGGGCTCTCGGATCAGGAGCTGCGCGATCTGTTCGCGTACTTGATGATGAAGGGGCCCAAGAAGTGACCCTTGCGCGACGCGGGCGCAAGCTACTTGCCAAGGTGCGCAAGATAACTGATCAGATCGCGCAACTCCTCGCGCGACAAAGCTGCGGTCAGCCCGTCGGGCATGATGGTTCCCCCCTCGGTGCGGCGAGTGATGCTGGCCTTGGGGATCCGCTGAATGGAATTCGTCGCCACATCGCGGAGTTGAATCTCGGACCCATTCTCGCCGGTGACGTAGCCAGTGAAATCGCCGCCCTCCTTGGTGGCGATGGAGACGGACAGATACCCCTCCTTCACCGCGCGCTTGGGCCAGAGCACCGATTCGATGATGAACTCGGTCGTGAGGCCGCGCCCGATGGCCGACAGTTCCGGGCCGAGGTTTCCGCCCTTCCCATCGATCGCATGGCACGCCGCGCAGGCCGTCAGCTTCGTCTCGTACAACTGGCGCCCGCGCTCCGCGCTCCCCGACTTCAACGCCTCCATCGCCAACGTCTTCACGTATTCTTCGCTGTAAACCGGCGTGTCATCGCTGACGCCGATCGCGCGGTTTAACGCGGCAGTCAGCGCGGCGTCATCGCGACCGCGCGCGTGAAGGACATCGATGCAGCGCTGCGCCGCGGCGACGGAAAACATCGCCGCCGTGATCTGTTTTGCCAGCGCCGCCGGGCCGTTTCGCCGCTGCATAAAGATCGCCAGCACATCGGCGATTCGCTCGCGATCCGTCGTTTCCTCCAGCAATCGCGTGGCATTCCTGGCGGCTGCGGGCACATCGGTCGTCATCATTACCCCAATTGCCGCAATGCGCACCGGCATCGGCTGGCCCGCCTTCACCAGCGACTGAACCAACCCCGCCGGCGCGGCCCGCATCTCCCCGAGAGCCGAAATCGCCGCCACGCGCAACTCCATCGGTTGCTTCCCGTCCGCCGCCGAAAGCGTCATCCGTTCAACCGCGCCCTGCACCGACCATGCCCCCGCGAGCCGCATCGCTTCGGCGCGCACCTCAGGAGACCCATCATCCATCCCCGCCAACACCGGCGCCGTGACATCCGCCTCCGGCCGCACCTGCCGCACCCGCCATGCCGCCCCCATCTCACGCAGCACGCGCGGGTCTCCCGCATACCCCTTCAATAAATATCCGAGGTCATCCGCCGATCCGACGTTCGCCAGCAGCGCGGCCAACTCCGACCGGTTCGCCGGATCGAGCTGAGCCCTCGCCAACATCGCCCGCAGCGGCGCTGCAACCGCCGCCGAGCCATCTGCTTTCAGCACCCACGACAGCCGGTTCACCCGATGATCGAACGCGATCTCCCCGCGCGCGAACGCCGGCCGCCAGACATCCTTCATCGCATCCACCGCGCGAAGCATCGCATGATCGATCCACTGATCCACCGGCCGATCCGCCGCCATCGCCGCCACTTCGATGGCCCGCGGGTCCGCGATAAACGTGCAGGAAACAATCGCCTCCACGCGCACGCGCGGGTGCTCATCCTGAACGAGCCCACGCAGCAGTTCCAGCGGCTGATCCAGCCGATCCGCCCAGTGCCCCACCACCCGCGCCGCATACGCCCGCGCTCGAAAATCCTTCGCGGCGATCAGCTTCTTCAGCAGATCCGGCCGCACCGCCTCGTGCGCCTCAAACACGCCCATCGCGGCATACAACAGATGCTCATACTGCGCCTCGGCAGGATCGAGCTTCGCCACCCACGCATCCGCCGCGGCGACGACATCGTCGCTCGGTCGATTGAACAACAGTCGTCGCGCCTGATAAGTCGTCCACCGATCCGCCGATCTAAGTTGCTCCAGCAATTCCCCAGCCGACATCGCCCCCAGATCCGGCGCCTTCGTCAACGGCCGATTTTTCGCCGTTAACCGCCAGATGCGCCCATGCGATTTGTCGCGCGCGGGATCGCGATAAGACGCCTGATAATGCCCGATCACCGGGTTGTACCAATCGCAAAGATAGATCGCCCCGTCCGGCCCCACCTTCACATCGACAATCCGAAACGCATTCGTATCCGACTTGATCAACGGCGGCAATTCCGTCAGCGAAAAGCCGGATGCCGCATCGCGAACCTGAAACTGCCGCACGGTTGCCGTGAAATAGTGCCCCAGAAGCAGCCGGCCCTGCATCTCATCCGGCAAATGCTTCGTCCCGACGATGTCCAGCCCGCACCCCTTCGGCACCTTCCACAGCGTCGGGATCGGCACATTCCGATCGCTCCGGATCATCGCCGGCACGATCCACGAAATCCCCCGGTTCCCCGCCGCGTCGTTGCAGAACACCTGCCCCCACTCGTCAAACGCAAACCCCCACGGATTCGCCGGCCCCGCCCATGTGTTCGTCGAATGCCCCTCCCGCGAGTCCAGAAACGGATCCATCCGCAGCGACTTCGGCCGCAACCGCCCAACCCCCGCGCTATACAACCGCTCAATCCCGAACGGCGTCTCCACGTTCGAAAAAGTGTGCGCACCCTGCCCAATCCACAGCTCCCCGCCCGGCCCCCATTCAAACGAATTGATCATCTGATGCGCATCGCCCGTGCCGAACCCGGAGAACACCACCTC
>JBBRIN010000257.1:0-6051 GCA_038221115.1 Tepidisphaerales bacterium | reverse complement strand
AGCTCCCCGTTGGCGCCCTCCAATGGGATCAACTCCTGCACCGACCCCTTGCCGTACGAGCGAGTGCCGATGACCAGGGCGCGCTTGTTATCCAGCAGCGACCCGGCCACCACCTCGCTGGCGCTGGCCGAGTGCTCGTTGATCAGCACGACCATCGGAAACTTCGGCAGCGTCCCCGAGGCGCTCGCCGTCTCGATCCGTTCCGGCCGATTGCGGCCCTTTACCGAAACGATCGTCCCCTTCTCCACGAACAGGTCGACGATCTTCACCGCCTCATCGAGTCGCCCGCCGGGGTTCCAGCGGAGGTCCATGATCAGCCCCTTCATCCCGTCGTTCATCAACTCCGTGCAGATCGCCTTCAGCTTGTCAAAAGTCTCCGGCGTGAACTGCGTGATCCGCACGTACGCAATCTTCGGATCGTCGGCGACGTAATAGTCCCAGGTGTTGTCCGGCTTGCGCGAGTAGCCCTTGAGCGTCGGCACGATCACTTCCTCGCGCGTCATCGTGATGTCGGTCGACTCCTTCGATCCATCGTGATACACGGTGAGCGTCACCGGGGACCCCAGCGGCCCCTTCACCTTCTTGGTCACATCCAGCAGCCGCAGGCCTTCGATCGATTCGCCGTTGACCTTGGTGATTATGTCCCCCGCCTGAACGCCCGCCTTGAACGCCGGCGATCCATCGATCGGCGTGACGACTTCGACCTTCCCGTCGTCGCGCTGGTTCAACTGGATGCCGACGCCCTTAAACGATCCTTCCAGAAGCTGGTCGAACTCTTCCTGGTTCGCCGGCGGAACGTAAACGGTAAACGGGTCCAGTTGCCCGAGCATGCCGTTGATGGCGCCATTCTCCAGCTTTGCCTCATCGACCGAGTCCACCCAGTTGTTGGAAACCTGCCGGTGAATGTCGACCAGCGTGCGGACGAAGGCATAGTCGCTGTCGCGCTGGGCCAGGCCGTGAGGGATCTGGAAGGCGAGGATGGCGATCAGCAACACGCTGACCGACCAGGCAAGTTTTTCACGGTTCATTGTGGGGTCCGATCGTCAGTTGCCGTTGAGCCATCGTAGTTGCGGGCATTCTAGCGGGCATGAGGCACAGGGGATACTGGAGTCCGAAAGCCGGCTCGCTGGGACGGAATCGGCCTGTATTCTTGACTATTTCAAACAACCGTTTTAAACTAATCTCGTGAGGAAGCTCAAGGAACCAGCCACGAGGGAGCCACGGTCTGCCGCCACCGAGCGCCGCTTGCTGGAGGCGGCGGGCCAGGTGTTCGCCGAAAAGGGATTCCGCGCCGCGACCATCCGCGAGATCAGTCAGCGCGCCGGGGCCAACATCGCCGCCGTGAACTATCACTTCGGTGACAAAGAGAAGCTGTATGCCGCCACCTTCCGCCATGCCCGCGAGGCATGTGTCGCCCAGTTCCCCCTGCGCGATGAAGGGCTCAACGCCGGCTCTACTCGAGATCGGCTCGGACGCTTCGTGCTCGGCCTGTTCCTCCGCATGCTCGACATCGGCAGGCCGGCCTGGCAGTGGCAGATGATGGCCCGCGAGATGATCGAACCCACCGCGGTGCTCGACGAGATGGTCGATGAAGTCATCCGGCCAGACTTTGGCGAGTTGCAAAAGCTGGTGGAGGAAATCACAGGACTCGCACCGGCCGACGAGCGCGTTCGGCGCTGTGCGTGCAGCGTTGTGGGACAGGCCATGTTCTACCGGCACTCGCAACCCGTGGTCCGGCGCTTAAACCCGTCGCAGGGGTTCGAGCGCGCCGACCTGGAAGAATTGGCCGACCACGTGACAAGCTTCTCCCACGCCGCCCTGACCGCCATGGCGCGCGAAGGTTCGGCAAAACGCGCCGGCGACCGCGCCCCGATGTGAACATCACGCGAACGCCGAGGGCCGGCGGCGATAGTATTCACGGTGAATTGAAGCGAACGCAGGAGATCGAATGAACGCAGCGGTAAAATGGGTGACCTTTTCGGCGATCGGCGGCATCTTCGGCATCGGCTGCACGGTGGGCCCAAACTACCGCCAGCCCAGGATGATCCTCCCCCAGCAATTCAGTGAGCGTGCAACGACACAACCCACGACGCAACAGGCGGCACAGAACGCCCAGCTTGCCGACTGGTGGCAGAACTTCCACGACCCGCAACTGGATGCGCTCATCCGCCAGTCCATTACGTCGAACCTCGATCTGCGCGCTGCCGAAGCGCGCCTGCTGCAATCGCGGGCGCAGTATGGCATCACGTCGGCAGCGTACTACCCACAGGTCAACACGACCGGCCAATACCAACGCAGGCACGCGGGCGGCGTCGAGGCAAACTCGTTCTCTGCCGGGTTCGACGCAAGCTGGGAGGTGGACGTCTGGGGCGGCATTCGGCGCGGCATCGAAGCAGCCAATGGGGACATCCAGGCGGCCGTCGAAGATCGCCGCGACGTCCTGGTCACCCTCACCGCCGAGGTCGCGCAGCGCTATATCGAATATCGCGGCTTCCAACAGCAGATTGAGATCGCGAGGGAAAACATTCGTTCTCAGGTCGATACGCTGGGCATCACGCGCCGAAAGTACGAGGCCGGTTTGAAAGGAGCCACTGAGCTCGACGTCGCCCGGGCTCAGGCTCTGGTCGAGACCAGCGAGTCGGCGTTGCCCGCGCTCGATCAGGGCGCTAAACAGGCAGCCCATCGCCTGGCGATTCTGATGGGCCTGGCCCCCGGCGAACTTCTTGCCGAGCTGGCGGCCGGCAAACCCATTCCGCAAGCGCAGATTCCGGAGGTGCCGCTTGGTTTGCCTTCGGAACTATTGCGCCGGCGCCCCGATGTCCGCCGCGCCGAACGCCAGCTTGCTGCGGCGACCGCACGCATCGGCGTCGCCACGGCCGACCTGTTCCCCCGGTTCAGCCTTACCGGCGCACTGGGCCTGCAGAGCTCCAAATTCTCCAACTGGGTCAACGCCAGCAGCCGCTTCTGGAACATCGGCCCATCGGTCAGTTGGCCTATCTTCGACGCCGGACGAATCCGCTCGAATATCCGACTTCAGAACGCCTTCGAGGAGCAGGCGCTCATCCGTTATCAGCAGACGGTCCTCACTTCCATGGGCGAGGCCGAAGACGCGATCGTCGCTTACACGCGCGAGCAGATCCGGCGCAAGCGCATCGGCGCTGCCGTCGAATCCAACAAGCTCGCCGTCACACGCGCCACGCAACTCTACGATGCCGGCCTCACCGACTCCCTGAGCGTGCTGGATGCGCAACGAAGCCTGTTCTCCGCCCAGGATCAGCTCGTCCAGAGCAACCGGACGGTGTCGACCAATCTCGTCGCGCTTTACAAGGCATTGGGTGGCGGCTGGGAAGCGATCGAGCAACAACCGCAGCAAGCCGGCGCCACCCAACAAGGGACAGAACAGCAGCCCGGTCAGGAAAAAGGTTCGGCGGCTCCGCGCGTGCAATGATGCTTGAGGCTACGACAAGGTCGCTACGAAGCGCGCTATCGCGCCATTCACCTGTTCGGGTTGTTCCATCGGCGACATATGTCCCGCGCCGCGGATGACGGCGAGCCGCGCATCCGGGATCGATCTCTGCATCGACTCGGCAATGGCGGGCGGCGTGATCGCATCGGCTTCGCCCACCACCACGAGCGTCGGCGCGTCGATCCTCGTCAAGTGTGGCGACTGATCGGGCCGCGATTTCATCGCGGCCAGCGCATATTCGATGGTCATGGCCGGCTGCTGATCCGTCATGGCGCGCAGCCGTTTGACCAGATCCGGCTGACTCCTGGCCGAATCGGCCGCAAGCAGCTTGGGCTGCATCACGTCCCCCACCGCCACAGGTCCCTTCTCGCGAACAAGCTGAATCGTTTTGTCGCGCTGCTCGCGCCCCTCAGGCGTGTCCGCTTCGGCCTTTGTATCCAGAAGGATCAGCCCCAGGAGCGTCGGTGCATATTTCAGCGCATACGCCAGCGCGATATACCCTCCCATCGAAAGGCCGGCGAGAACGAAGCGCTGCTTGTCGGCGAGAACCTCGCTGCCGAGGGAATAGACGTCATCGGCAAAAGATTCGATGGTGAACGGGGCCGGCGGCTGCGATTTCCCAAAACCGCGCAGATCCGGAGCAATCACCCGGTGGTCCGCCGAGAGGGCGTCGATCTGAGCCGCCCACATTCGCGAGTCAAGCGGAAAGCCATGCAGCAGAATGATCGGAATTCCCGCGCCTTGATCGACGAAGTGAAGTGAGGGCATGCGATCCTCCGGTGGCTTAGGCTTCCGCTCCATTTGAACCCCATTCGGCGACCCCTACAATGCCGCGGGAACGAATGGCTGAATTTGACGCGGAACATTTGCGACTGACGGATTTTCTCGACCTCACCACGTTGCAGGAGATCCAGGACAGCTTCGCAGCCGTTGCGAACGTGAAAGCAGTCATCACCGACGCCGCCGGCGAGCGGCTCACGCAACCGACGCCCACCAGCGAATTCCTGCGCCGACAGCGAGCCATCGCACAGGCCGAAGAGCAGCAAACCAGCCAAGGCGCCGGCACAGGGCCTCAGAAAACCGGCGCAGAATACGTCGCGCCGATCATGGTGAACAACCAGCACCTCGGCACCATTCGGATGGTCCCGAGTCGGACCGACGGCCTTCCCCTGGATGACGCCAAACTCGCCGCCCTGGCCGAAAAACTCGGCATCGACGTCAAACAGATCAAGGGGATGGCTCAGCAACTGAACCGCGAGCTCAACCGCGCCCGCAACGTAAAGGCCGCGGCCATCCAGTTTCTGTTCCTGCTGGCCAACGCCATGGCGCGGCTCTGCTACCAGGAGTTTCAGCTCCGCCAGCGCATCAACGAGCTGACCGCCGTCTACACGGTGACGATGATGCTCGCCGAGTCGCGCGATCTGAACCGCGTCCTCCAGCGAACGGCGGAGGTGGTGGCCGAACTGGTCGGCGTTCGCGCCAGCTCCATCCGGCTGATCGACCAGGAACGCGACGAGCTGGTCGCCCGCGCGGTCTTCAATCTATCGAACGAGTACATGCGCAAGGGCCGCATCCAGCTCAGCAAGGCGGCGATCGATCAGGTGGCGATGTCCGCCAGGGGCTTCGAGTACGTGCGCAACATGACGACCGACCCGCGCGTGCAGTACCCCCAGGAGGCCGCGCGCGAAGGCATTGTCTCGATGCTTTCCATTGGCATGCGCTACAAGGGCCGCCCCATCGGCGCGATGCGCGTCTACACCAGCCAGGAGCAGACGTTTTCACAGCTGCAGGTGGACATGCTCAAGGCGGTTGCGTCGCAAGCCGCCGCCGCCATCGAAAACGCCCGGCTCGCCACCGAAGCCGCCGAGGCCGAGGCACTCGAGCGCCAGGTTCGCATGGCCCGGGACGTGCAGCAGCGCATGATTCCCGCCAGCCCCCCTGCCATCGCCGGCATCGAGTTCGCCAGCGTCTACGAACCCTGCTTCGAGCTCGGCGGCGATTTCTACGACTTCATCCCCCTGCCCGACGGCAACCTCGGCCTCGCCGTCGCCGACGTCAGCGGCAAGGGCGTCCCCGCCAGCCTCATCATGGCCACCGTCCGCTCCGCGCTCCGCGCCCACGTCGATTACATCTACTATCTTTACGAGGTCCTCCAGCGCGTCAACACGATGCTCTGCCGGGACACCAAGCCCAGCGAATTCGTCACGCTTTTTTACGGTGTCCTCGACACCAAGAACCGCCGCCTCACCTACTGCAACGCCGGCCACCCCCCCGGGCTGCTGTTGCGCGACGGCACCGTCTCCGAGCTGGGCAGCGTCAACCTCGTCCTCGGCGTCGATCCCGAGGAGCGATATACCCAATCGGTGATCGACCTGCGCGCTAACGACGTTCTGCTCCTCTATACCGACGGCGTGCTCGACGCGATGAATTTTGAGTCGCAAAGTTACGGCCGACAAAGACTGATCCGGGCCTTCACGCGCGGCGGCGACACCGCCCGCGCCGTGGCCGACAACGTGCTGTGGGATCTCCGCAAGTTCGTCGGCCTGGCAAAGCAGACCGACGACGTGACGATGATCGTGGTGAAG
>JBBRIN010000256.1:0-6061 GCA_038221115.1 Tepidisphaerales bacterium | reverse complement strand
GCGATAAAGAAGTCGATAAAGAACCAGTGTCCCTCTCGGAGATCTTCGTGTTAGAGGCTCCATAGATGTATAGCGAAATTCGAGAGGATGATGGTCCAGAATTTACATCGCGAGTTGACGGAACCGTAGCCGGCACGCAGGACGGCGCTTTGCGCGCGCGACACCTCTTCGGGTGTTAGCTGGTATTCGAAGGTCATCTTACCGCTCCCGCAATCGGTTCGTCCGGCTCCCGCATTTCAGGAGTAGTTGCAAATCGGCATGTTGGGTCGTTTGCAATCAATCGCGCATGGATTGGAGTTGTTTAAGGCGCGCGCCGGTAACCGGTTTCTTCGTTTTCATCATTTCGATGAAGGCGTCGAAGAGGTAGGAGGCGTCGTGGGGCCCGGGGGACGCTTCGGGGTGGTATTGGACGGAGAAGACGGGGAGGGTTTTGTGGCGGAAGCCTTCGACGGTGTTGTCGTTGAGGTTGAGGTGGGTGACGATTCCGCCTGCCGCCTCGAGGGATTTCTGGTCGACGCCGAAGCCGTGGTTTTGGCTGGTGATTTCTACCCGGCCGGTGTCGAGGTTCTTCACCGGTTGGTTGCCGCCGCGGTGGCCGAACTTGAGTTTGTAGGTTTCGGCGCCGATGGCGCGGCCGAGGAGCTGATGGCCGAGACAGATGCCGAAGATGGGGACTTTGCCGATGGCGCCCTGGATGGGTTTGAGGGCGTAGTCGAGGGCGGCGGGGTCGCCGGGGCCGTTGGAGACGAAGAGGCCATCGGGGCGGTGCTTGAGGATTTCTTCGGTGGTCGTGTCGGGGGGGAGGACGGTGATCTTCAGGCCGCGTTCGGCGAGGTGGCGGAGGATATTGGATTTGGCACCGCAGTCGAGGGCGACGACGTGGAGGCCGTCGCCGCGGTTGACGACGCCCTGGGTCCAGTCGCCGAGGGGTTGGTCCCAGTCGTATTGCTCGGCAGGTTTGACGGCCTGGACCCAATCGGCTCCGGCCATTTGCGCGCCGTGTTTGGCTTTGTCGACGAGTTTTGCGTCTTCGAGCAACTCAGTCGAGAGGATACCGCGCATCGCGCCGGAGATGCGGAGCTTGCGGGTGAGGGCGCGGGTGTCGATGCCCTCGATGGCGACGATGCTGTTTTCCTTGAGATAGGCATCGAGGGAGAGATCGGCGCGATAGTTTGAATAAAGCGGGGAAAGCTCCTTGATGATGAAGCCGGCGACGTGCGGGCGGCGGGATTCGACATCCTGACGATTGATGCCGTAGTTGCCGATGAGCGGATAGGTCATCGTGACGATCTGGCCCTTGTAGGAGGGGTCGGTCAGGATTTCCTGGTAGCCGGTCATGGAGGTGTTGAAGACGATTTCGCCCTCGGTGGTGCCGGGGGCGCCGAAGTGGCGGCCGGTGAAGACGGTGCCGTCTTCGAGGGCGAGTTTGGCGGTCATTTGCGTGGAAGGGATCATGGTTGGGGCGGGAGTATAGCGGATTCGGGGTGGGCTACGAAGGGAGACGAAGAATTCAGGATTGGAACCGCAGATGGACGCTGATGAACGCGGATGGGAGGGAGTTCGGAGGAGCGCCGTCGCGGGTTGTAGGGGAAATTGGTTGGATAGTATTGGGCGTTGGGGTGAGGCGCGCGAGGAAATTGTTAAGTGCGGCTGCGCGGGAGGACGATAAAAGTGATAAGGCTGCGGGTCTCCGACCTGATGGTCGGGCAGCCTGATTTGGGAGGCCGGTGTAACGGCGAGCACCGGCCTCTTTTTTTTGCGCTTCTGAGGGGTAAGGCGGGGGGCGTTCGTCGTGGCGAAACGGATTGGGCGAAGCCGGTTTCTATCGCCCCTCCGGGGCTAGGGAAGAGGGAAGTGCGCGCCGCGCCGGTGTCCCACGGCTCGCGCCGTGGGCTATTCTCTGCCGCCCCTCCGGGGCTAAGTTAGACGACGTAGACGTGGGCTTCGTAGGGAAGGAAGGTGTCCGTGAGGGTGCCGTTACTGAGCGTCACCGTACGGGCTTCGTCCTGAACGGTTGCGGTGGTGGCGGAGCCGGTGCCGCGGAGGGCCATGGGCACGTTGGTGAGGGTTTGGTTGGAGTAGTTGAAGACGATGTAGTAGTTCTTGCCGTTGAAGGTGCGCCAGGTTCCTTCCAGGGCGGAGTTCGAAGAAGCGAAGCCCAGAGTTGGGGGGTCAATGGGGGTTAAGAGGGCCTGGCCGATGGAGGTGATGCGGGCGTTGATCTTGGTGATTTCGAAAGCGACTTCGGGGGAGGTGTTTTCGTAGCTGAAGCCGGGGGTGAAGGATTGGGGAAAGTAAACGATGCCGCGTGCGCCGTGGACGATGGAATCCCAGATTTCAGCGCGGACCTGGTCGGGTTGCGGGGTTGGGGAGTTGGGAGGGAGCCAGGGGCCCTTCTGGTTGCTGGTTTCGATGACGGCGAACTGGGGTTTGCCTTGAGACATTTTCTCGAGGCGGTCGAGGGAGCGGCCGGACACGTCGAGATCGCTGGTACGGTTGTAGCCGCTGATCGGATAAATGCTGCTGCCGATCCAGTCGGCGGTGTTGAGGTACGCGGGGTAAGAGGAGAGCGGAACGTCGGTGAGCCAGGTCATGACGTCGGACCCGTCAAAGTTGACGAAGACGGGGCGCGTGGGGTCGGCGGCCTTCATGGAGTTGTATATCTGCTGCGCCTGGGCGGCGGTCATGTAAAGCTCTTCCTCGTCCTGCTGCTCCCAGGCGAGGAGATTTTTCTGGTTGATGTCGTCGGCGGGATTGGGGCGGGGCCTGCGGATCATGTAGAGGTTGCGATCGACGGCGGCCTGGGACCATTCGTCGATGGAGTTGACGCCGCCGAAGGAGTCGTAGCCGACGAGGGTGTTGACGCCGCGCGATTTCCACGTGTCAAAGGCCCAGGTGGGCATGCCGAAGACGCCGATGGGGAAGAAGGCGCTCGGGCCATCGAGGGGCTTGGCATTGGAGATCGTGACGGTGTCTTTGACGTTGCCATCGGCGACGGAGACGAGGTTGAGGGTGATGGAGTGGATCTGGCCGTCGGTGCTGGTGAGCTGGACGGCGAGGCTCTGGATGCTGCGGAAGCCCATGGGGGTAGTGACGTATCCCGCGCCGGTGATGGCGGCGGTGATGTCGTTGCCGCCGGTATACGCGTCGAAGTAGCGGACGGTGTAGCCAGCGCCTGAGGCTGAGGCGGTGATGCGGTATTGGTCGGCGATGTTGCCGAAGTTCTGGACGTCGAGGAGATAAGTGCCGGCCTCGGCGTTGACCTGAGCGAAGTTGCGGCGGCGGAACTCGACCTCGCGGCGGGGGTCGTTGATGGCGATGCCCTTGACCACGTCCTGCTTGGAAGGGTTATTGGCGGAAGTGGCGGTGACGGCGATCAGCTCTTGTGCGTTGGCGGGCAGGTAAGGGGAAGGGCCGGCTTCGACGCGGAAATCTTTGAACTGGCCGGGCTGGAGGACGCCGGTGCTCCAACCGGCGCCGGTGGCGGCGGCGGAGACTTCGTTGGCGCCAGGGGTGCCGGTCTGGGGATTGCCCTGGACCTGGGAATCGAAGTACCAGATGCGCCAGTTGGGGTTGTCGGCGGGCGTGCCGCTGATGATGAAAGTGTCGGCGGTGGCGCCGGTGTTGACAACGCGGATCTGGAAGATGACGGGGAAGAAGGCGGAGTCGTTGCCGCGGATCTGGTTGGTGCCGTCGGTGTTGATGACGTTGATGCCGCTGTAGGTGGCGTCGCCGTAGTTGCGGATTTGAAGATCGGGCTGGGCGCCGGCGCCGGAGGAGGTGTCGTTGTCGGCGATGGTGACGGTGGCGCTGGGCGATGCGCCGACGTTATAGAGGGCGCTGCTTTGGAGGGTGAGGACGACCGACTCGGGGCCTTCGACAAGGAGATCATCGACGGGGGCGACGGTGATAGTGGCGGAGGATTGGCCGGCGGGGATGATGACGGAGCCGGCGAGGTTGGCGTAGTCGGAGCCGTTGGTGGCGGTGCCGGAGACGGCATAGTTGACGGTGAGGGGCTGGGAGTTGTCGGCGCCGGTGCGGGAGACGGTGAAGATGCCGTTGGTGGGGCCGGTCTCAGAGGCGTTGGGCTGGGTGGCAGCAATGGTGACGCTGGGGAGGACGACCGTGCTGGTGAGCTTGAACCAGTTGATGTTGCCGATGAAGCCGGAGGGGGCGTTGGCGTCGAAGGCGACGCGCATGATGTAGGTGCCGGCGGCGAGTTGCAGGCCGGACTTGGTGATGGTTTGGAAGGTGGCCCAGCCGCCGGTATTGGGGATGGAGAGGGCGCCGGTTTTGTCGATGCCGGCGAACTCGGCGTGGAAGGTGCCGCCAGTGCCGCTGGAGGCGACGCGCGCGGACAAATCGTAGGAGCCGGCGGTGGGAACGTTGATCGTGTAGTTGAGCCATTCACCGGCGTGGGTATAGCCCACGTCGAAGCCGCCGCCAGTGTCGGCGGTGTTTTCGACGTCGACACCGGTCTGACGATACTGGCCGCCTTCATTGGCGGGGGTGGTGTCGTGGAAGGCGACGGACTCGCCGCCGTTGTCAAAGTTTTCGGCTTCGATGGTGCCCGGGACGGGGATGGGCGTTCCGGTGAAGGGGGTGGAGCCGGGGGGCGGCGGCGGAGGGGGGGGCGGGGCGCCGGTCGTGGTGAACTTCATCCAGTTGAAGTTGCCGGAGTAACCAATGGAACTGTTGGCGTCCATCACGAGCTTAACGAAGTGTTGGCCGGCGGCGACGGGGACTGCGGATTTGGTGACGGTGGTCCAATTGGTGAACGCGCCGGTGTCGGGGACGGCCATGGTGCCGGTGACGTTGACGCCTTCGACTTCGATGTGAAATGCGCCGCCCGGGCCCCAGTTGGCGGCGCGGACAGAGAGGTCGTAGTTGGCGGAGGAGGCGAGGTTGACGGTGTAGCCAAGCCATTCGCCGGCGTGGACGTAGCCGATGTCGAAGCCGCCGCCGGTGTCGGCGGTATTTTCGATGTCGACAGCGGTCTGGCGGTATTGGCCGCCATCATTGGCGGGCGTGGTGTCGTGGTAGGCGACGCCTTCGCCACCGTTGTCGAAGTTTTCGAGTTCGATCTGGCCGGGGAGGGAGATCGGCGTGCCGCTGAACGGGGTGGGGCCGGGGGGTGGCGGCGGCGTGCCGTTGTTGGCGGTGAACTTGAACCAGTTGAAGTTGCCGACGAAACCGTAGGTGCCTTCGGTGTCCATCACTAGCTTGATGAAGTGATTCCCGGCGGTGAGAGGGACGGCGGACTTGGTGATCGTGGCATAGGTGGCCCATCCGCCGGTGTTGGGGACAGCCACTGCGCCGGTCACATTTTGGCCGTCGACTTCGAGATGGAACGTGCCGCCCTGGACGGCGTCGGCGACACGGAAGGCGATGTCGTAGTTGCCGGCGGTGCTGATAGTGGTGGTGTAGCCGAGCCATTCGCCGGCGTGGGTATAGCCAACGTCGTAGCCGCCACCGGTGTCGGCGGCGGTTTCGATATCGACGCCGGTCTGGCGATAGGAGCCGCCCTCATTGGCGGGAGTGGTGTCGTGATAGGCGACGGATTCACCGCCGTTGTCAAAGTTTTCAACCTCGATCTGGCCGGGGATGGCGAAGGGGACGCCGCTGAATGGCGTAGGACCTGCCGCGACATCGTTGTCGGCGATGGTGACGGTCGCGCCGGCGGGGCTGCCGATGTTGTAGGCGGCGTTGGTGGCGAGTTGGAGGGTGACGGATTCAGGGCCCTCGACGAGGGTATCGTCAATGGGGGTGACGGTGACGGTTGCGCTGGATTGGCCGGCTGGGATAGTGAAGGTCGTGGGAAGCGTGGTGTAGTCGGAGCCGTTGGTGGCGGTGCCGTTGATCGTGTAGTTGATCGTGAGGGCGGAGGCGGTGCTGCCGGTGCGGGAGAAGGTGAAGACGCCGGGGGTGGGGCCGGTCTCCGAGGCATTGGGGGTTGTGGCACTGATACTGACCGAGGGAAGGGCGGGGCTGCTGTCGTTGTCGGCGATGGTGACGGTCGCGCCGGCGGGGCTGCCGATGTTGTAGGCGGCGTTGGTGGCGA
>JBBRIN010000255.1:0-6085 GCA_038221115.1 Tepidisphaerales bacterium | reverse complement strand
GTCTTTGGGACCGGAGGCGAAGATCAGGCCGGCGCCGGCGGTCGGCGAGGCGACTGTCCGATAGTCTGGGCGCTTCGCCGCATCGTAGGTGGGGGTGCGCCAGAGTTCCTTGCCGGTCTGCGCGTCGTGGCCGGTGATGTGATCGCCGCCGTGGATGACGATCTGGGTTTTGCCGTTGACGCTGATGGGGATGGGGGTCGTGTAGGCTTCCTGCGACTCTTCGACGGCGTCCGTGGGGCGAATGACTCGCCAGATGTCTTTGCCGGTGGCGGGGTCGACGCAGAGCAGGTAGGAATCGGCTAGCGCCGTGGCACCGCCGCCGCCGTTGTTGGCGGGGGGCACGGCGCCGGCGGACGGAGGACCGCCACCGGGGCCCCTGGGTGGGCCACCGCCTCCGCCTGGACCCCGTCGACCTCCGCCGGGGGGGCCACCACGGCCGCCGGCATGGGGCGGGACGTTGCGGTGCAGCACGGGGACGTAGAGCTTGCCGTTGAAGAGCAGCGGGCTGGATGCGTAGATCCAGTTCATGTTGAAGTTGCCGAAATCCTTCTGGATGTTTCGCGCCCAGATGGGATTGCCGGCGTAATCAAACGCGGCGAGGTCGCCGCTGCCGTAGTAGAAGATGACCTTCTGGCCATCAGCGATCGGTGATGGGGATGCCAGGTCGTTGCGGCTGTTCGATTCGGTCCCCGGGGCGATTTCTTTCTTCCAGGCGATCTTTCCGTCGGCGCGATTCACGCAGAGAGCCAGGAGCTTCTTCGTCTGGCGATCCAATGCCGGGAGGAAGACCCGATCGCCGGACACGACCGGGGTTCCGGCGCTGCCGCCTGGCAAGTCGGTGATCCAGAGCGCGTTGACCTTGGGGTCGAGCGTCTCGGGGAGGTTCTGCTCGGTTGTGGAGCCGTCGAAGTGTGGCCCGCGCCATTGGGGCCAGTTTTCTGCGTGCGTTCCCGCGCCAAACAACAAGGATCCGGTGATCGCGATACTCAGCCGAGTGATCTTTCGCATGCGCACCTTTGTCTCGAAAATGACACCGCCGGCACGGTCGATGGGCGGCAGTTCGGGTGGGCCGATCCTGCCGCCGGTCGAGGTTTCTAACATAGTTACCCGGCACGCGACAGAGCGTGGTTGATCTGGTAGGAATGCGAACATGAAACGATGCACCCGGTGGTTGATGATCCCCTGGCTCGCAGTTGCGCTGGCCACCCCGCTGCTGGCCGGAGACTGGCCCCAGTTCGGGCACGATGCCTCGCGCAACATGGTTTCAACCGAGAAGAATCTGCCGGAGGCGTTCAACCCGGGGAAGATCACCAGCACCGGGGACTTTGACCCGGCGGGGGCGCAGAACGTGAAGTGGACGGCGCGCCTGGGCATTAATTATTACGGCAACGTCACGGTGTCGGCGGGTAAGGTCTTCCTCGGCACGAACAACGAGCCGCCGCGCAATCCGGATCGGCCGGGAGACTTTGGCGTGCTCTTGTGTCTCGATGAGGCGACCGGGAAATTTCTCTGGCAGCTCACGGTGCCGAAGCTTGGCGGGGGCAAGGCGGTCGATTACGAGGCGGTGGGGCTGTGTTGCTCCCCTACCGTGGAGGGGGACCGCGTCTATATCGTGACGAACCGCTGTGAGGTCGTCTGCGTGACCACCGATGGGTTGGCGAAGAAGAACGAAGGCCCCTTCACGGACGAGGAGAAGTACGTCGGAGCGCCGGTGGGGTCGACCGATGCGGATATTGTGTGGCGTTATGACATGCTCAACGAGCTGGGCGTGATCCCGCATCAGCAGACGAGCAGCTCGGTCCTGGTTGTCGGGGACAAGCTGTTCGTCACTACTTCCAATGGCACGGACTTCACAGACAAACATATCCCCGCTCCGGGGGCGCCCGCGCTGATCTGCCTCGACAAGAAGACGGGCAAGCTGCTGGGCGAAGAAAAGAGCGGCATTTCGGCGCGCACGTTTAAGTGCAACTGGTCGAGCCCGGCTTATGGGAAAGCGGGCGATCGGGAGATGGTTATTTTTGGCGGAGGGGATGGGTTTTGTTATGGGTTCGACCCGAACCCTGATTCGAACGGGACGCTGCGGGAACTGTGGCGCTGCGACTGCAATGCGCCGGGGCGGCGTGTCGATGCGGACGGAAAGCTGCTGAAGCACAGTGCGGATGCGGGGCCCAATGAGATCACGGCGACGCCGGTGTTCGTCAATGGGCGCGTTTACGTTGCGGTGGGCCAGGATCCGGATTCGGGCGACGGCGCGGGGGGGTTTGTGTGCATCGACGCCAGCAAAAGCGGCAATATCACAGAGACTGGGAAGCTCTGGACTTACGCGACGGAGGACATGCACCGATCGATGTCGACGGCGGCGGTCGCCGACGGTTTGGTTTATGTCGCGGACTATTCGGGGATCGTGCATTGTTTGAACGCCGACACGGGCGAAGTGGCGTGGACGCACGATGTCGAGGGAAAGGTGTGGGGCGCTGCACTGGTGGCGGACGGGAAGGTTTACGTCGGGAACGATGGCGGGGTGTTGACGATTCTGGCGGCAGGGAAGCAAAAGAAGGCGATCGGGAAAATCACGTTTGAGGGGGCGCTGCTGTCGACGCCGATCGCGGCGAATGGCGTGCTGTATGTCGGCTCGGATAAACAACTGTATGCGCTTCAGAAGAAGTAATTCCGCTGAGTTCCAACGATCGAGGATGAAGATGAAAGCATGGCGTGGCACGTTGCCTCTCATCGCGCTGGGGCTGGGATTGGGCGCTTCGGCGTTGGTGAGCCAGCATTTGGTTCAGGCAGCCGCCCCCCCCCTCCCCCCCCCTGCCGCTCCGCTTTACTCGAACGATTTTGAGAAGTCTCCGGAGGGGGATGTGCCGGGGGACATGGTGGTGCTGACGGGGAGCTCTTTTGCGATCAAGTCGGTGGACAACAACAAGGTTCTTGAGCTTCCGGGCGATCCGCTGGATTCGTATGGGGTGTTGTTCGGGCCGGAGGGGGAATCATTGCTGGCGGTGCAGGCGCGGATTTTTGCGACGTCGACGGGGAAGCGGAACCCGGAGTTTGGAGTGGGGCTCGGCGATGCGAATGGCTACAAGCTTTGGATGATGCCGGCGACCGGACAGTTGCAGATCATCAAGGGGGAAGAGGTCAAGATTACAGTGCCCGAGCTTTGGAAGACGGGTTCGTGGACGACGATGCGCCTGGCGGCGCGGTCGGGCGGGGACGGGAAGACGGTCGTTGAGGGGAAGGCGTGGACGGCGGGTGAGCCGGAGCCGAAGGACTGGCAAATAAGCTTTACGGACGATGAGGAGGCGCCCAAGGGAAGGGCATCGGTGTGGGGCGTGCCCTACTCGTCGACGCCGCTTCGGTTTGATGATCTGGTGGTGACTAAGCCGGGGGGTGACTCCTGACTTCTGCCGGCATCACGGATACGGCAACACCAGATCGACGCATCCCGTCCACGCCGCCCCGTCGTCCACGGCGACGATTCCGTTCGCCGCTCCCACGCTGAAGTGCACGCCGGGGTCCGGGTCTTCGGAGATCCCGTTCAGCAGCACCCGCACGGTAGTTGGGCTGGTCAGCTCCGGCGCGCCGACTCCCTGATACCGGAAACCGAAAATCTCGCCGTCGTCCACAATAACTTGGTTGACATCCATCGACGCGATATCGATCTGCCGGTCAAACGTGAGCACGAGGTCCGGACCCTCGTTATACACCGCCGACACGAGCGTCAGCGCCGCCGGCGCCGCCGCAACGCCGCGCCGCGTGTGATGCACGCGGGGCTTGCTGGGGATGAAGGGGAGAGGGAGCATAGTTGCCTTTGTTCCCTCTCCCGGTACGCCGGGGGAGGGTTAGGGTGGGGGTCTTCTTCAACGTCTCCGAAAAGCGCCCCCACCCCGCCCTCCCCCGGGGTACCGGGAGAGGGGGCGGATTTCGAAGAATCGCGACGCCTAAGCCGCCAACCGCGGCGAAGGCTCTGCCCCCCCCGCCTCCGCCACCTGCTCGACGACCGGCCCGCTGCCGCTCACGCCGAAGCTGACGTTGTACTGGGCCCACGCGCCGACGGCCGTCGAGCGAACCGCCTGGATCTGGTACGTGACCTGCGCCGTCCCAGCCGGGATCGTACCGTCGGCGAACAGCTTCTCGCCCGTCCCGCCGAGGTACGTGAAGTCGGTGGTCGGGGCGATGCGCCGCCACACCTGATAAATCGTGCCGCTCGAGCCCTTGGGGTTGTTGCACTTCCACTTGAGCGTCACCGACCCATCGCTGGCCAGCCCGACGCTGAACCGGTAAGGCGTCCCGGGCGCCGGCCGCGGCGACGGTGTCGCCCGCACCGCGATGCCCAGGTCGACCCGCTGCGCATTCGTGACCGTCGGGGTGCCGTCAATAATTTTCGCCAGATCAGAAGCCATCTGCCGAAGCGGTGTGCGTGCGCTGTCTTTCGCCGCCACCGTGCTCTTGGTCCGCGTGGCCGGTGTGATCGCGGCCGAATAAGCGCTCTGAAATGCCGTATTCAAGGCCGCGTAAGCCGTGGCCTGACCGGCGACCAACCCGTACGAAGTCGGTGTCGCCGATATTTTCGTCGAGAAATTAGCGGAACCGGTCGCGAGGACCGAGTCCTTCGTCGTCGTGAAAAAGCTCCTGTTCATCGAGGGCTCCTTTGTCGCGTTTGATACAAACGCATGAAAAGTTGCCCCGATGTTCGCACGAACGCCGCAAGGACCGCGTCCTCGCCCGATCATCCGCAACATCAAGGCACACCCGATGAATCGGCCAGATCCGCGACCACTTGAGAACCGCATCGAACAAAAATCGCAAAACTCCAACCGCCGCGCAGCGCGACGCGACACGGTTCCATAAAAACGCGATCCCCGACGCAGCAAACACACCCCCCCACCGCGCGCGGCCATTTCGTCGCGATTGATGAACGCTCACGAGCTCTCCGTGAACGCACGCGAGACTTTCGTGAACGCTCACGAAGCTTTCCAGAACGCTCACGAAACTTTCCAGAACGCTCACGAGGCCCTCGTGAACGCTCACGGACTCTCCGAGCACGTTCACAAGCTCCTCGTGAACGTTCTTAAGCGTCTCATGAACGTCGTACAAGTCCTGGCGAGCGCCGTCCACTTCGTCGTTCCCTGTGGTCGAGCCATTCGCCAAAGAGGCAGAATGGTCCGCGGTGCGGACCCTGTCCGGCTACGAGCTTCGCTAATTCACTTTATACGCGCAAACCCAAAATGGCCCGGAGGTCTTTTTGAAAATCTCTACCCACCCGTCGTCAATGATTTTGGAGTTAACTGTGACCGGAATCTCTCCGTAACCTCGCTCCTCGCCACCTGACGGGTTAAGATTTCGAAAGGCGTGGCCATGGCACCCGAAAACGTGGCGATGCCCCCCGCCATCGAGAGGTTTTCGAAGCGGGTGAACCTGTTGACAGATGCCGAGCTGGCCCGATTCAGGATACTTCGGCGGGTCGGAAAAGCCTTTTCCAAAGCAGCGCCCGCCGCGCATGGGGTCCATATTGAGGATACTGTCGGCGCACCTCCGCCTCACGTCGCTTGAGCTCCTCGGGAGGCACCGAGCTGAAATCTTCATCCTGCCTGGCGAATTCACGTTTTTGTTGAGATGCCCATTGCCGCGATTCCGACAGATAATCGTGCGCGGGGGCCCGCAACTCATTCTGGAAAAGGGCGTTGATCCTGACCAGGGTAAGGGCGCCGGATCGAAAGAATTCCCGATCGATTGCTTTCAGGACAACATCAACCCGAAGATGTTCCTGGGCAAAAAGCCTGCAAAGAATTTCGTGCTGTTGTGGATTGGGCGGCGGGCTGCACAGCCCATTGATCTTTTCCATCACCAGACTGACTTGATGGGCGGTCATGGGAGCCTCCGTGCTTGAGACGCCAACCTGCCCACAATTTATTCAAACGTTTTCCACCGGTCAATCGTGCAATCGGCTTCGGTCAGACTGGATCTGCCTGGGAGGACAGGTTTTCAAAACGAGTGGTGCGGTTGTCGAACGTCAACTTCACGGTGCCCGTCGGTCCGTTGCGTTGCTTGGCAATGATCACCTCCGCGATGTTGTCCGGCGTGA
>JBBRIN010000254.1:0-6111 GCA_038221115.1 Tepidisphaerales bacterium | reverse complement strand
CGTCGATCACCGTCATTTCATTATTCAAAACGCTCACCAGGTACCCCACCGCGTCGGCGGCGTACTTGCCGTCCTCCATCACCTTCGAGCCGGTAAACACCCATGTGATCGGCGGCGCTTCTTTCTTATCCTTGATATTCCGCATCAGCCGGTACGCCGGAACCCGCACCGTCTGCCCATCCGGCTTCTGCCACTCGCATGTGATCGTCAGCGGGTCGCCGTGCGGCGGGATCCATTTCCGCGCCGCCTCCGAATATTTCACCGGCTCCCCCTCCTTCACCCCGATCATGAGCAGCGCCGTGTGCAGGTGCGACGGCTTCGCCTTCGACCGCAGCACCGACTCATACTCATTCGTCCCCGTCGCCACACAGAAAAACTCCAGGCCGACATCCATGTTCTCACTGCACACCTCGCACTCGACGCGAACCTGCTTCGCCTTCAGGTCCACTTCAATATGCGGCAACTTCCCCCCGCCCTGCGTCGCCGCATCCGCGCCCAGGACTTGCTGCGAGCAAGCAAAACAAATGATCGACAGAATTGAAGCAACACACGTGGAACGACCTGCGCGCATAGCGGCCTCCGGAACAATCCTCCCAATCGAAGCCGCGCTAGTCTAACAAACTCCCCCGCCTCCGACAGTTGATCCGAATCCTCTTTCACGCGATGAATGGCCCACTATCCTCAATCCGCGCCTCTCCCCTCCAAAAAATTATCCTCCCCCAGCGCCCACTGCTCGCGGTTGAAGGACAGCGCGCCCTCGAACCACCCGTTGACGGTTTCCCGACATCGCCGAAGCGTGCAGTCGATGGACAGCGTCTCGCCCTTGGGGCCCCGAACGTGCACGATGCCGCCGTACCCTAAAGGCAACCGATGCCGGGTGACGAAGCCCATCCCCCGCGCCATCACATCGCGCGTGTACAACACCCACGGCTTGGCGCCGCTCGCGTCGGCAAACAGCTCCAACTCCGCCAGCGTCCGATAAACGACCCGGCCATCACCGCTGCGCCGCTCCGATGGACCCTGCCGCGCCGCCTCCAAAGCCGACAGAATAAACTCCACCTCGCCGGGCAGCGTCTTTCCCGCCAGCTCGCCAAACGCAGCGCGAGGCGCCTCGCTCCGTTGCGGCAGCGTCCACCGTTTTGCCGTCGCCTCCATCGTCAACACGCCCATAAAAACGTCTCCGTCCACGCGTCTCGACTCCTCGATGCGCGCGGCCCAATTGGCCTTCCTCCCGTCCAACCCGCCCAATGGCAGGTCATGCCAATGATCTACAATTCAGCTCCCCCGCGTGCAAAGCCCATTCCCATTTATCGGCCAGGCAAGCTTTGCCGGGTATGACCTCACCAGCTCAACTCCACCTTTTGACCACTCTTGATATGGACTGCATCAAGCGATCGCAATTCCAATTTCATCCCATGATCCGTCACGAACGCATCCACCCACCCATTCGGCGGTCCCGGTTTAAACGTATAGGCCACCGGCGGCAGGTTCACCAGATGCACGCCGTCCTGGCTGCCAATCCACCAGTCGTGCGTGTGCCCGAAAATGAACGCCTTGACGTGCTTGCGGGGCTTAAGCACTTCAAACAGCGCCGCCCCATCAGTCAGGCCATTGGGATGGCCCTCCCCGCCCCAATTATGATGGCCGACGATAATCGCCGGCTTCTGGGCACGCGCGTCAAGCGCCCGCCCGAGCCATTCAATCTGCTTCTCCCCCAGCAAGCCCACGGTCTTATTGGTCTCCATCAGCGAGTCGAGCAGAAACCAATTCGCGCGCGGCGCTTCGACGATCGAAACATGCCGATCCTCAACCACCTTTTTCGCCGCCTCCGGTCCCGTTGATCCCAGCCCTTCCCAAAACCGCTCGCGGTTGTCGTGGTTTCCCAGGGTAAGATGCACCGGCATCCCCGCCTCGCGCATCGGCTTGATCAACTCCAGAAACGTCGCGTAATCCCCCGCCTCCCCGGTGAGCAACGCACAATCGCCATTTACAATCGCGAACGCGGGCCTCCCCTTCAGAGCCACCACCTCCGCGCACACCTTTTCAAGATTCTTCGCCATGCACGTCTCGCGCAAGACGGCGGCGCGATCCGCGGCGATATGCGGATCCGACAGCAGCGCAATGTGATCCGTTTCAGCCGTCTCCGCGCCCCGAAGCCAAGGCACCCCAGCCATCACGCCGATGCCCGCGGCAAGTGTCCCCCCGAGGAACCGGCGGCGAGAAATGGGCGGAAGCGTGATCGGCATGAAAACCTCCTATTCGAACCTGATCAGTAGACCGCATTCTGCGGTCAGTATCCAGTTTTCGCCACCCTCACACCGCCCCCATCGCCTGCGATAGACGCCGCACCTCGTGCAGCGCCATTCCGCCCAGTTTCGGCACGCCGCTCCCGCCCAACACGGGAATGATCGCATGACCCAGGCCCAGCCGCGCCGCCTCGCGCAGCCGCGTCTCCAACTGCGGCACCGTTCGCACTTCCCCTCCTAATCCCAGCTCCCCCACCGCAAACGTGCCGGCAGCCATCGGCCGATTCATGTGCGCCGACCAGATCGCCATGGCGATCGCCAGATCGATCGCCGGCTCCGCGACCCTCACGCCTCCCGCCACATTCACGAACACGTCATCCGCGGCCAATCGCAATTCCGCCCGCTTTTCCAGCACCGCGATGATCATCGCCACCCGATCGCTGCTGACGCCGCTGACCTTTCGCTTGGCCGCCCCGATCACGCTGGACGCCGTCAGCGCCTGCACTTCGACGAGCAGCACGCGCGAGCCCTGCATCGCCGCCGTAATCAACGATCCGCTCGGCGGCCCGCCGGGGCCGTACTGCTCGACGAACAGGTTCCCCGGATCGGTCACCTCGCGCAGCCCCTCGCCCGTCATCTCAAACAACCCCACCTCATGGGTGGACCCGAAACGATTCTTAATGCAGCGCACGATTCGGTGCGAGTGAAAACGGTCGCCTTCGAAATAGACCACGGTATCCACGATATGCTCGATGATCTTAGGCCCGGCCAGCGTCCCCGCCTTGGTGACGTGCCCCACAAACAAGATCGCCACGCCGCTGCTTTTGGCCAGGTACACCAGATCCATGCAGCAGTCCCGCAGTTGCGTCACTGAACCCGGAGCCGCAGGCAGGTCGGGTTTATAGATCATCTGGATCGAGTCGACGATCACCACCTGGGGCTTCACCTTGCGGATCTGATGGATAATTCGCTCGACATTCGTCTCCGCCAGAATCAACAGCTCCTTGGATTCGATCGCCAGCCGACCCGCCCGCATCGCCGTCTGCCGCGCCGATTCCTCGCTCGTCACATAAAGCACCCGCACGCCCGGCGCGGCATGGGCGCCCGATCCCCGCGCCGTTCCACGCGCAAGCTCATTCGCCACCTGCAAGAGCAACGTCGATTTGCCGATCCCCGGATCGCCCCCAATCAGCACCGCCGAGCCCGGCACCACGCCGCCGCCCAGGATGCGATCGAATTCACCGATGCCGGTCGGAAGCCGCGGCGCATCTTCCTCGTCGATCTCCCCGATCGGCACCGCCTCGCCGCCGCGCGCCAAATCCCCCGTCGCCCCCCCCGGCACGCTCCGCCCGCGCGTCAAACGTCGGCGTCTTGTACTCCTCCAACGCATCCCACGTCCCGCAATCCGGGCACTTCCCCATCCACTTCGGATGCACGCTCCCGCAAGAATTGCAGAGAAACTGGATTTTGCTCTTGGTCTTCGCCATGCGTTCGGACGATTTTAGGTTGCGGGCCATGAAATGAAAGGGCGCTTCCCCACGAGGTGGCTCGTGCGGGCCGTCGCGCGGGGGGGACTTGAAGCCGCAGCAGCCGACGCAGATGTCGGGGTGGAGGGTGACTTAGCCGATCCAAGTGGGGACGAATGCGACGGAGCGATAGCGGGCGGCGGTGATTTCGGAGATTTCGCGGGCACGGGAGGTTCAGTCAGGGAGGGGCTCGGCGGGGTTGCCGGTGGGAGGATGTCGATGGAGCGGAGTGAGGGCAAGGGTTGGGGGGGCGGTTCCGGGGCGGTTGGTATCTTAGCAGCCGGCGGGGGAGTGAGGGGGTGAGAGGGGGACAAGGTGTCGAGGGGGGCAGGTTCATCGTGGGGGGCGTCGAGAACTGGCGCTGGGGCGATTTTCGACTTTTCGTCTTTTCGTCTTTTCGACTTTTCGGTGTTGTCGGGAGGTCGGTTCAATTTGGGTAACTCCCAACACCACGGACCATTCTGCCCTAATTTGAAATGGTGAACTCTGAGGTGCTTTGCGGCGGTGCGGAGTTGGCGGATGGTGAAGCCTTCGGCTTTGCCGGCGGTGAAGAGGTCGGCGGAGAAGGCGGGGTCGATGGCGAGGGAGGAGCGGAGGAAGTCGATGGCCTGGAAGAGGTTGGCGCGGCGCTCGGTGCGAGGGGAGCAGAGGGGGTCGAGGGCGGAGTCGGGGTCGGTGGTGACGGGGTGGGTGGGGAGCCAGGTGACGCGGTGGGGTTGGAGGGAGAAGGCGAGGCCGGGAGCGGGGGGGCCGAGGTTGTTTTTGAGGGGGAGGAGGAGGCGGGTGGGGAGCGAATTGAGATTGTAGGATTGAGGATGGGCGGAAGAGAGGTATGGGGGATTGGGTGGGGAGTTGGGGTCCTGGACGACGAGGTGGGCGCAGCGGGCGCTGGCGATGAGGGCGAGGTTGCCGCCGGAGCGGTAGAGGGCGCGGGTGGAGGCTTGTTTGTTGAGGTGGTGGATGGCGAGGAAGGCGATGTTGAACTCTTCGGCGAGGCGATTGATGTCGGCGGTGACGGCGCGGATTTCGGCGGCGGAGCCGGCAGAGGGGAGGAAGGCCCAGAGGGGGTCGATGAGGACGAGGGCGGGGTTGTTGGAGCTGTAAATGAGTTCGCGGAGAGCGTACTGGTGGTGGCGGAGGAAGAAGGGCTGGGGGTCGGCGTTTTCAGGGGTGTCGGGATCGCGGACGCCGCGGAGGGCGAAGAAGCGTTTGGGGTTGCCGCCGGCGGCTTCGAGCTGGGGGCGGACGATGGTGGCGAGGCGGTTTTCGGAGCCGAGGTAGATGACGGAGGAGGGCTCGCCGTTGAAGGGGGCGGGTGCGCCGTCGGGCCAGGGCTGGCCGGTGGTGAGACGGGCGGCGATATCGATGGCGAGGGAGGATTTGCCGAGATCGGGGTCGCCGGTGATGAGGGTGAGGGAGCCGATGGGGATGCGGTTGAGCCAGAGCCAGGGTTGGGGGAGGGGTTCGACTTGGTCAAGGGAGATGACGGAGGGGAGGGGGTTTGGTTTGGGGGGGAAGGGCATGGTTTGGGCAGTTTATTAGGTATTTGTTAGGATATCAATGGTAAAGTGAAACTTTTGTTTTATTGTGCGATGGACGGTTTTAAATGGTGTGTGGCGTGAAGGTTCGGGCACACACAATCTAGGAGGGCCGCGGTGAATTTAGTAGACGGGGGCTGCCCTGCGGGGACAGCCGTCAAGTTTTCGATTGGTGTTGCTCTGGTAATTTTGGCGCTGATTGTGGCGATCCGGAGAGTGATGCGATGATTTGAAATACGACAGAAGAATCTAAGTCACTTATTTTTGGGTTTCGAAATCACGCACTATCCGAAAAATCTGGCAAGGATGAGCGTTGCAAGCACGTAAAGCAGAAGTCCGCCGACTACAACCAGAACGACGATGACGGGTAACCTGTCCGTGCTCCATCTGTGACGACGCGGCTTGAAGGCGGGTCTTGGTTTAGGACTCGCATAATCGATTATCCGTTGGTCGTCGGGCATGGGATTTCGCGTATCGTACCGCGCAATAAAGACCCACGTGCGCGCGGTTTTTGGTTGCGCGGGTAGAATAAGGGCGTGAACCGCACTCCATCCCTTTGGCGAGCATGGTGGCCGGTTATCTTTCACGTCGCCGGCGTTTTGATTCTCGCGAGCGCGTCGCTGTTACGGTTTCCGGTCAATTTTGGGGTCGTGTTGGCGGGGGGCGGGGTGTGGCTCTTTGGGTTTTTGTATAGGGGAAGGATTTCGAACTAAACGAGTACCGTTTGGGGACAGTGAATCGGAGACTTCAACGCAAATCCGAGGGGGCGGGCGGAGGAAACCATCCGGACTCCAAGTTTTC
>JBBRIN010000253.1:0-6130 GCA_038221115.1 Tepidisphaerales bacterium | reverse complement strand
CCGCCCGTCATGTCCGCGCGGTCGAACGTCTTGGGCAGTTCCCGCCCCCAGCTGGTGCCGCCGACGACGACCGGGCATCCGTTCACCCGCCCCCGCCAGGGCGACCCATCCAGCAGCCGCATGTGCTCCGCCGCCACCAGGATGCTCAACGTGTCGTTGTCTCCCAGTTCGTTTTCCTTGCAGTCGTGATTGCCGTAAACCCCCCACACGCATCCGCCCGGGCAGCGCGCGAAAAGATCGAGCAATTCCACCAGCATCCAGTTCGCGTTGTCGCGCGGGAAGTCGAACAGATCGCCGAGCAGCACCGGCAGCAGCCGCTCCGCGATCGCATACTCGATCGCCCACCTGAGCTTCCCCATGATGACGCGCGGGTAATCATCCTTTCGAAAGCCCGGCGCGCGAGACGCGATGTGCGGATCGCCGATAAACAGCAACCCGGACATCGCGTCGGCGGTCATCCGAGCGCCCTCACTCATGCCCGTGTTCTCCGGCCAGAATCTTCGCGCGCTCCGTCGCGCCGCCGCACACCGGGCACATCGGATGAGCCGAAACCCACTCGTCGATTCGCCCTTCCACGCCGGCCAGCTCGCGGTTGATGCGCTCGACCTCCGCGCGAGCGCCATCGAACCCCCGTTGCGGGGCTCCGAACTGATCGATTAGCTTGCGCAACGGCTGCGGATCGGCCGGTAGGGGCGGCGCCTTCAGATGCGACAGAGTCCGCGCCCTCGCCTGGACAGCGCGGCCCGCCGGCTCCGCGACCCCCAGCCGCTCGAGGATGGACGCCAGCGTGATCGTGTCCCGGCGCTCAGGGGGGATGCGCAGGGTGTCCAGCTGCGCCTTCTTTCGAGTGCATTCGCGAAACTCGCGCGTCTTGCGATCCAGCCGCGCGGATAATTTCCGCAGGCCCTCGGCATCCCCCAGCGCCGGCGCTTCCCGAAGGTCCGCCAGCTTGTCGCGCCGTGCCTCGAGCGCGCGGATGGTCCGCATCGCCCGAGCCCATTTCTTCACCCGCTCGGCCAGCGGCCCCGTCTCCCGAACGGCGGGCGGCGTCTTCAGCGGCGACACCGCATCGCGACGCTGCCGAGCCTCTTCCGCCACGCGACCGGTCTCCACCAACTGCCTCAGCAGCAACTCGACCCGCCCCACATCCAAAAGCGTCGGCGGCGACTTCACATCAGCGAGCGCCTTCGCCCGTCCCTCCAGCCGGGCCGCATCGCGCTCGGCCCGCTCCAGTTTCCCAATGATGACACCCAGCCCTCGAATCCCCGCCGAAAGCCGTACCAGGTTCGCGTGGCGCTTCTCGGCATCGGCGATCGCCGCGTCAACCTCCTTCAGCGGAGCCAGCGCCGCGAGCTTTAGTTCCGCCGCGGCCGACTCGGCCTTCAGCCGCCGCTCCTCCCGCTGCGCATCCTGCCATTTCCCCTTGTGCTTCCTTTGCAGATCCAGCAGCCGCTCCGCGTCGTTGCTCGCCGAAAAAAAGCTTGCCGCCTGACTTTCACTGTCGATCAAAAAAATCGGTGACTTTTGCACGCCGAAATGCAGGTCGAAGGCGTCTTTTCCGTCCGCCGGCTCCACCTTCGCCAGGCGCAGGTGCTCGTGAAGGTTGTCCGGCAGGTTGGTCGGGCCGGATCGATGCACTTCCGTTCCGTCCATCACGTAGCTGATCGACCCGCCCTTACGCCGCCAGACGATCACATGCCCGTCGTCCGTCTCGACGGTGACGCTGCACTGCTTGGCCCCGTGCCGCACCATGAAATCCCCCCGGTTGTCGCCGCACAGCGTCTGCAAGGCCGACACCACCGCCGATTTCCCGCAGTTGTTCGGCCCCGCCAGCACCGTGAGCCCCGCCGCCGGTTCGATCGCCGTGCGCGAGTGCGACATGTAGTTTTCCAGCACGATCCGCCGAATCATCGCTGACTCTTATAACCTTACTCCGCTATCATGTCCCCCTTCTCTTACCTTTCGGGAGCAACTCCCATGACCGGATCCATCCGCCCGACGCAGCGCACCGCCTTCACTTTTCTCGAACTGCTCGTCGTCCTTGTGCTCATCGTCTTTTGCTCCGCCATTTCGCTCGCCGGCTTGGCCCGCGCCCGCGAGACCGCCAACCGGGTGAAGTGCGGCAGCAACCTTCGGCAGATCGGCCAGGCGATGATGCTCTATGCCAACGAGAATAACGGCCATTACCCCCGCACCTTCTACGACCCCAAGCGAGATGCGCCCACCGCTTATACCCATTCCGAAAGCGCCAACCCGTTCAAAGACAGTCCTGACGCCAACGACGTCACCGCGGCGCTTTTTCTGTTGTTGCGCACGCAGGACCTTACCGCCGCCGTCTTTGTCTGCCCGAGTGATTTTCGCTCGCCGTGGGATTACGGCCCGAAAGGCAACGTGCAGTTCGTATCGAACTTCCCGGACGCTAATCATCTGAGCTACGGCCTTACCAACCCTTACGCCTCTGAAGCCGCGGTCAAAGACGGCTTTAAGTGGAAGAGCGATCTGAAGGCGGATTTCGCGCTCGCCGCCGACATCAACCCGGGCAGCGACATCCTGACCAAGCTGACCGACACATCCCCGCGCGAGCAGATCGAGAAGGGCAACAGCAACAATCACCAGCGCGAGGGACAGAACGTCCTCTATGGCGACCTCCATGTTGACTTCACGCAGTCGCCCTTGTGCGGCGTCGATCAGGACAACATCTACACGTACGGCGTCAGCGGCGCCAAGCAGCCCACCGGTGGCGAAGGCATCAACGGTTCCCCGCGCCACAAGGGCGACAGCGTCATTCTCCCCGTCGACACGGGGCGCGCCGCCGCTGCCACCCAACTTGCTGCGAAGATGCCGACGCTTCCGGCTACGCCGCTTGCGTGGACGCTCGATGACGCTCAGCATCAGCTCCAGCTCAACCCTCGCGATCCGTACCTTCAATTCGTCGTGCTCCAACTGGGCTTGCGGGAGGGACAGAATCTGGCGAGCGACATCGCCGCGGTCAGCGGCCGCCGGGGAGGAAGGCGCGACGACGCTGCCCAGGTGGATCTCTTCGATCTCTTTTCGGGAGCGCACGGCGTCCAGGAATCACTCCAGCTCGACGTGATGACGGTCCGCGAGGCGCGGCGTGCCACAAGCAATCCCACCACACAGCCCGGCGATGTCGCCTTGAGCAGCCTTGCCGGCCCCGGCGTCCAGAGCCATCCGTGGGAGAAGATGCTCGCCGGGCGACAGCCCCGCGTCTCGGCGATGTCGCTGCGGGTCCCTGCCGATTTTTATCTCGCCGAGTTTCAATCGCTCTCGAAGCTGCTCGAGCTGATCGACGCCTCCGGCTCGTGGGAATCGCACCTCTCCAGCCAGGCGCTCGGCAGCGCTCAGGCCAGCGATGCGCCGATCCGCCTTCGCACCCAGCTCGTCCTGAAGGTCGATCCGCTGATGCGGCCGTTCTACGACACGGTCGTCGCCGACGTCGCAGTCACCGGCAGCGATCTGTTCCTGCGCGAAGGCGCCGACGTCACGTTGCTCTTTCACGTGAAGCAACCGGACCTCTTCAAAGTCCGCATGACCGCGCTGTGGGCCGAAGCGAAGCAGGCCCACGCTGATGCCGCTGAGGATGCCGGTGAAATCGACGGCACCCGCTACGCGCACCTTGCGACGCCGGATCATCAGGTGGATGTCTACACCGCCGACCCCGCCCCGGACCTGCACGTGCGAAGCAACTCCAAGGCTGCTCTTGCGCGCGTCCTCGCGTCCATGAAAAACAACGGCGAGCATGCGCTGGGCCATACTCCCGAATTCGCCTACGTCCGCACGCTCATGACCGCCGGCGCGCCGGAAGAAGACGGCCTCCTCTACCTGTCCGACCCGTTCATTCACAACCTCGTCGGGCCAAAGCTCAAGCTCACGGAGCGCCGCCGGCTCATCTGCTACAACCATCTTCGCATGGCCGGTCATGCCTCGATGATGTTCCGCACCGAGTTCGGCCGATTGCCCACATCTCTTAAAGAGCTCGCCGACCAGGGATGCGCACCTGACACCTTCGGTGAGGGCTCACTGGCCTGCCCGGACGGCGGCGTCTACAAGATTCTTCCTGACGGGTCGGCCGCCTGTTCCGTCCACGGCCACGCCGGTGGGCTGACGCCTTGCATCGACCTTCCCCTCCAACACATCACACCGGTTGAAGCCAACCAGTACAAGGCGTTCGTCGAACAATACAACCAGTACTGGCGCCGCTTCTTCGACCCGATAGCCATCCGGGCGCAGGTGACCCCCCAGCGGGTGCGGTTCGAGACGATCATCCTGCCGTTGATCGATAATTCGATTTACACGTCGTTGGCTAACGCGCTCAAAGGCGCTCCCGCGCAGCTCGATTCGCTCCCCGTTCCCGATCGCAACATCTTCACGGTTTCGCTGAAGGTCGATAAGAAGCCGCTGCTCGACGAGGTCGACGGGACCGAGCGCCGCGGCAACGGATTTGTCGGCGAGTTGTTAGGCGACAATGCCGATCCGAAGTTGGTCCGACATTTCCTCTCCGACGGCCTTGGCGATCATCTGGGTCTCCACGTCTACGATGCCCCGCAAATGTTCGGCTTCGACATCCCGGGCTTCCTCGGCGACGCCTTCCGCAGTTTCGGCGGTAACGGGGGCGATCGGTTCGGGTCTGAAATCACCTACATTGCTGCCCTCCTCGCCTCCCTCAACGCGCCGGTGTACCTATCGGTGCCCGTTCGGGATCCAAAAATTGTCGATGAGTTCCTGAACAGTGTTGATGCGGGACTGGCGGCCAAGGCCCGACAACCTGTGCAGTTCGACTTCTTCCCCTTAAGCCGCGACTTCTACACCCTGGCCGACCGCCGCGAGATCCGTTGTCACGTTCTGCACCTGGGCCCGGTCACCTGGCGGCTCTTCTGGGCGCGCATCGGCAACGGGTTCTACATCGCCAGCAAGCCGTTTATCCTCGACGATCTGATTGCGATGGAACAGAAGGAGCGTGCGAAGCCAGTCGCGCCGGCTCTCGATTCAACCGGCCATGCCCTCGTCCGCGTGCGCCCGCGGCACTGGAAGCAGGTGCTGCCCGATTTCCAGCTCTCCTGGTCGGAGGGCAACCGCCGCGCATGTCTCGACAATCTATCGCCGCTATCAGACGTGGCGCGGTCTCTCTCCAGGCCCGGCGACGGCAAGGGCGCCGCCACTCAACCGGCGGCCGTGGGTGACGTCATGCGCGCCGCGGCGACGCTCCACGACGCGCGGTTCTTCTGCCCCGACGGCGGCGAGTACCACGTCTCCGCCGATGGCAAATCCGTCGAATGTTCCGTCCATGGCTCTCCCGCGCACCCGATGCAATCGAAAATGCCCGACGCGCAGGCCGCCCCGAGTTCGCTTTACGGTGCTACGGGCCTCGCCGCCACGCTCACGTTTCTGGAAGATGGGCTGCACGCCGTCATCAACATCGACCGGCGCTGAGTAGAGTCAAACGGAATGTCGCTCTGGCGGTACAAATGAACCGGAGTACACTGGGGACATCGCACTTCACTTTTAGAGGAACACGAGCATGCCCAAGCCGAAAAAACCCTCGTCTCGCCGTCATTTCCTGAAATCCGCCGCCGCTACCACGGTAACCGCCATGGCCGCACCCACCATTCTCCGCGCCGTTGAGATTCCTCATTCCGGCCCCGGCTCCATCCAGGGCCAGGGCGCTCACAAGTACGAATGGCAGCACACCTGGCTTCAGCTTCCCGACGACGTCAAGCTTGGCAACTGCCACGGCGTGCAGGAATCCGCCGATCATCGCATCTTCATCCACCACACCGGCACGCCCGCCATGATCGTCTGCGATCATGACGGCAAGGTCATGAAAACCTGGGGCAAGGAATACGCCGGCGGCGCACACGGGCTCCAACTCCGCAAAGAGGGCAGCGACGAGTTCCTCTACCTCGCCCTCACCAGTCAGCACCGCGTCGTGAAGACGAACCTCGACGGCGAAGTCGTCTTCGACATTAAATACCCCAAGGAAGCGGGCCTCTACAAGGATAAGGATGGAAAAGATTCCGACGCCAAGTATGTCCCGACCAACATCGCCTTCGCTCCCAACGGCGACTTCTACGTCGCCGACGGCTACGGCCTCTCGTATATCCACCGCTAC
>JBBRIN010000252.1:0-6141 GCA_038221115.1 Tepidisphaerales bacterium | reverse complement strand
CTTTGGGGCTCCGTCGGCGGGAATGTCCGCGTCGTCAACGGCGGCAAATTCTATTTGCGCGGCACGGTATACGGAAACCTGGAGGTGGAGTACGGCGGCCGCGTACACATCTTCGGGCATATCCGGGGCCACGTGCGGCTCGGAGAAAACACCAAGCTGATTCACTCGGGCGTCATCGGCGGAAACGTCACCAACGACGGCGGCCGGCTGTTCATCGAGAAGGCGTCCAAGATCACAGGGAAGGTGAAGACGAACTCGGGGGAGACGAAGTACGAATCGGAGCTTCCGCCGCCGGCGCCGACGCCGCGCGAGGATTGAGTCACTGGGATCCCGGATGAAACGTCATGGAGGTGGTTCGCGCGGGGGACGGTTGGGGTTGAACCCACCATCGCGAGGGAGACGGGGAAGCGCGGCGCGGGTGCGGGATCGAGCGGCAATATCGGATTCACCGGCGGCGGCGGCGACGGGAGCGAGGCGCTCGTAGGCGGAAGCGCGCTGAGCGCGGGCGTGGGCGGGCATGTCATCCCAATTGCGATTGAGCTCGGCGAAGGCATCGCGAACGGCCGCGCGGGCTTCATCGGGGCGGTTGGTGTCGAGCATCAGTTGTGCCAAGGCGACGAAAGGGGCGTAGCCATCGGGTGGGCGGGGCGGCAAGCGGCGGCCGTCATCGTTGTGGTCGCGATCGCGCGGCGGGGGTGAGGCCTCGCGCCAGGCTTCGGCGGAGCGGCGAAAGCGCGCTTCCGCCTGGGGAAGCTCGCCGAGCTTGCGCAGGACGTTGCCATCGCGGAGATAAGCGCGGGAGAGTAACTCGAGCTGGCGACGATCGCCGGGTTGTTGCTTCACGAGATCGCCGGCGATTTCGGCGGCGCGATGAATCGATTTGACGTCATCAGGCTGCATCGTATCAGCGTCGATGCCGAGCCGAATGACGGCTGCGACGAATCCCGTCCGATACCGCTCGGAGTCGGGATCGGATTTTAGCAGCTCGGTGAAGATGGCGGCCGAACGTCGATAGGCTGCATCGGCATCGGCGATGGAGGACTGGCCGAGGTGGTAGTAACTGTCGCCGACCCGGCGGTAGGCTTTGCCGGCCTCGGCCTGGAGGTTGGGGTTCGTGGGGTTCTGTTGAACGAAACGGTCGTAAAAATTGAGGATACTCCTGAGGAGCGCCGCATCTTGACCTGGATCGCGCTGGTCGCGGCGGCGCGGCGGACCATCTTGACCACTGGGCCCTTCGGAACCTTCGCGCGGCCCCATACCGGCCACCGGCGGCGGCATGTCGTCCTCTGGAGCAAGCTGGTTGAAGATCTCCTCGAAGCTGGCGAGGGATAGCGCGACGTTGTCATCGGCGCGGCGCTTGGCGGTCTCGGCCTCGCTGCGGCGGGTGGCCTCGGCGGTGAGGGCACGACGGGTGATGCCGTAGGCGGACCAGCCGATGATGATCGCGGCAACCGCGCTGGTAATGGCCAGCGCGCTGAGCACCGCGACGGCGCGATTACGACGGCACCAGCGCCACATGCGCTCGGGAATCGAGATGCGCCGAGCGGTGATCGGCCGATCGTGCAGGAAGTTTTCAAGATCATCGGCGAGCTGGCCGGCGGTGCGGTAGCGGGCGGCGGGATCGCGAGCGATCGATTTGAGGATGATCGTTTCCAGATCCTGGGGCACGTGCGGATTGAGGCGGCGCGGGGCGACGGGATCGCTCTCGGCGACGCGGCGCATCAGGGCGGCGGGATTGGGCTCATTGAACGCCGGGTGAAGCGTGAGCATTTCGTAGAGCGTGATGCCGAGGCCGTAAATGTCGGATCGGGCGTCGGTTTGGGCGCGCAGGCTCTCGGGCGCCATGTACTGGAGCGTGCCGATCAAATCGCCGGTGCGGGTGACGTTGTTGAATTCTTCACCGAGCTTGGCGAGTCCGAAGTCGGTGATCCAGACGGTGCCGCGCTCATCGAGAATGAGATTGGCCGGTTTGACGTCTCGGTGAAGGGTGCCTTGCCGATGCGCGTAGTCGAGGGCGTCGGCGACCTGCCGGCCAAGCTCTGCAATCCACCGCCAGTAGCGTTTGCCAGTTGGCGGCGAGGAAGATGGAGCGGCAACGATCGAATCGCCTTTGGATGGTGAGCGTGCGACGGTGGCTCCGGCGGATGCGCTACTTTGGCGGCTGGTGGTCGGGGTGCCGGGATGATCCTTGCCGGCGAGATCGGTAATGACGTGGCCGAGGGAGCGGCCTTCGATGAATTGCATGACGTAGTAGTGAAGCCCATCGGTTTCGCCGACGCCAAAGACGGGGACGATGTTGGTGTGGTGGAGGTTGGCGGCGGCCTTGGCCTCGCGCTCGAAGCGCTGGACGCGCTGCGGGTCGAGGAGCGATGCGCGGGAGAGGACCTTGAGGGCCACGTGGCGGCCGAGCGATTCCTGCTGTGCCTCGTAAACGATTCCCATGCCGCCGCGACCGACCTCGCGGAGGATGCGGAAATCGCCGAGTCGGTCGAGCTTCAGCGGTGACTGGGCGATGCCGCCGGTGCCCGACAGGTTGCGGCGCTTGAGCTTCTCCATCAGCGCGATGGGCGGGAGAAGCTCGCGAAGCTGGTCAGCGTATTGGGGATACTGTCGCGCGTAATCGGCGACGGAGGGGTGGTCGCCGCGGCGGCAGCGCTCGGAGAATTCCTCGGCAAGAACGTCGAGCGGGTGGCGCTCGTCGCCATCGCCGGGCGATTCAGTGTCGAGGATGGGGGATTCATCGGACATGGTTGTTACGCCGCTGGCGGGACGTCGTCTTCAAAGAAGCCGGGAACTTTGGCGAGGACTTCGCGCAGGCGTCCAAGTGCGCGGACGTAGCGATTGCTGGCGGCGGCCTTTTGAAGGCCGAGCAGCTCGGCGACCTCATTATTCGTCATCTCCTCGAAGTGGCGGAGCGTAAGAATCTCGCGATCGAGCGGCTCGAGCGATTCCAATGCGGATTGGACCTGCGACAGCGCTTCGTCCTGCCGCATCACCTGGCTTGGGGTATCCATTTGGGCGACGAGGTGGCGCGCCAACGAGACGGAAGTAGCGTGGGCCCAGCCGACGTTGGCCTCCTTGGCGGCGTCTCGCATCCGCGCGCCCAGATGGCGGCGGTGCATGTCGACGAGGCTCTGGTTCACGACCAGGCGAAGCCAGACATAGAAGCTCATGCCTTCGCGGTCGAAAAAATGCTCGAAGCGGGTAAGGGCGTCGACGTAGGCCTCCTGCAACACGTCGGATGGGGCGACGCGCGGGCTCAGGCGCGGATCGAGGCGAAGGTCGACCATGCGGCGAAGCTGGGGGCGGAACTGGTCGAAGAGCCGGGCGAGGGCGTCCTGGTCGCCCTTGCGCAGGCGGGTCAGGAGCGGGCCGAGATCAGGGGAATCGGATGGCATCGAAGGTGCTGCTCTGTGAGGATGCGAATTCGGCCCAGCATGATCGGCTGGTCACCCAATCCACAATCATCGCACGAAAAGGGCGGTTTTCCAAAAAATCTGTGCGGGCGGTGTACTGATTCCGACACGTTCCGTTTCATGGTGTAGCCCGCTGACGATTCGTGGAATCGGCCTGGCGATGACTGCCGGGGTTTGGCGGGTGAAGAGAACGGTTTCAGATCAGGAGATTGCCATGACCTGGCGATGGAACAAACGACGCGATGGCTTGCGTCGTGCGGCGATGATCGGGGGACAGACCCATAGTTTCGCAATCGAGGGGATGGAGAGCCGGATTTGCCTCTCCGCGGGTGGGCACGGACAAATGCCTCCGCCCCCTCCGGGTGGTGGTGCGGGCGGGAAACCTCCGCCGCCTCCACCGGAATTGGTGGCGGGGATCACGCTGGATCATGGAAAGCTCAGCGTCGTTGGCGCGAAAGACACGGCAAACACGATCAGCGTGACGCTGAGCGGTGGGAACATCAATGTGTCGGTGACGGGGCAGACGTCCCAGGTGTTCGCGGCGACAGACGTGCAGTGCGTGCTGGTTGCGGGCGGCGATCAAAACGACGTGATCACGGTCGACCTCGGCGGCGCGACGCTGAAAGGCCCAGTACAAATTCATGCCGGCAAAGGCAACGACACGATCAGCGCGGGCGCCGAAGACGACGTGATCTTCGGCAACCCGGCGAACTACACGCTCACCGGCAGCGGCGGAACGGACACGGTCGTCGATACGACCAAGTGCCCACCGCCTCCGCCTCCCCCTCCGCCGGGTGGTGGCCAAGGTGGTCAGAGCGGTCAGAGCATGGGGAGCCAGGGTACGACCCAGGCGCAGGCCCAGACAACGAGCGCTTCAAGTCAGCAGGTGAAGCCTGCGGCGAAGAAGCGGCATCACCATCATAAGGCGTGATTGATTTGTGGGGTCCGCTTGAGCGGCCGGGCCTTCGGGCCTTTCGGGATGGTTAGTCGGGGAACGATTCCGACCGCTCAGGCGGACCCTGTAAGTCTAAATGAACTGGAGCAGATAATGATCCGCGCGTGGCGATTGATCCTGACGATAGCCGTGGCGATGGCCGGGCGCGCGGGCGGCGAAGAATGGCGGCAATTTCGCGGGCCGGGCGGGTCGGCGGTCAGTGGCGAGGCGGCCCCGTTGACGTGGGATGACACCCAGCACATCGCGTGGAAGGCGCAGCTTCCCGGAGTGGGCAATTCATCGCCGATCGTCGTGGGCGAGCGCGTGTTTGTCACATGCTATAGCGGATATGGCATCGGCGGTGAGAGCGGCGACGTGTCGAAATTGAAGCGCCACCTGGTCTGCCTGAATCGGAAAGATGGAAAGGCAATCTGGACTTCGACGGTGGACGCGGTGTTGCCCGAGGACTCGTATCGGGGACAGTTGACGGAGCACGGGTACGCGAGCAGCACGCCGGTGAGCGATGGGGAGGCGGTCTACTGCTTCTTCGGCAAGAGCGGCGTGGTGGCCTTCGATTTGGATGGAAAGAAGCTGTGGCAGACAAGCGTTGGCAAGGAATCGGACCGCAAGGGTTGGGGCTCCGGATCGAGCCCGATCCTGTACAAGAACCTGGTGATAGTGAACGCGGCGACGGAGAGCCAGTCGATCCGCGGGCTGGACAAGAAAACGGGCAAAGAGGTGTGGAAGGCCGAGTCAGCGAGCCTGGAAGAATCATTTGGGACGCCGGCCCTGGTGGAATTGCCCGGGGGAGGGACCGAGCTAACGATCGGCGTGCCGGGCGAGCTGTGGGGGATGAACCCGGACACCGGAAAGCTGCTCTGGTACGCGAGCGTGCGGATTTCCGGCAACGTGGCGCCGAGCGTGGTATGCGGCAACGGCGTGGTGTATCTGACCGGCGGGTTTGAGTCGCGGGGAACGGTGGCGGTGCGAGCCGGCGGGAAGGGCGACGTGACGGGGACGCATGTGCTGTGGTCGGTCGCGGATAGCTCTTACATCCCATCGCCGCTGCTGCTGGATGGCCATCTCTACTGGGTCGACGACAACGGCCGCGCGGTGTGCATGGACGCGAAGAATGGGGAGGTCGTCGGGCAACAGCGATTGACGATGAAGGGATCGCGCGGGCGCGGCAAGCCGGTATATGCGTCGGTGGTGGCGGTGGGCGACAAGCTGGTGGCGGTGACGCGGGCTTCGGGAGTCTACGTGCTGTCGGCGAAGCCGGGGCTCGATGTATTGGGTGTCAACCGTCTGGGGGATGAGAGCGACTTCAGCTCGACGCCCGCCGTGGCCGGCGGGCAGTTGTTCCTAAGGTCGTCAAAAGTGTTATATTGCATCGGTGGATGAAACAGCCAATTCAACGTGTCTGCATTTTACAGGAGATGGCAATGAAGCGTTTTTCAATGATGGTTATCGCGGCGGGACTTTCCGTAGCGCCGCTTTTGGTAGCCCGGGCGGCGGATGACAAGGGTGGACCACCGACGCCGCCGCCACAGGATGGCGGGGGTCCCGGCGGTGGTGGACCGCGCCAGGGGCCGGGACAGGGTGGACCGCGCGGCGGGATGCGCCTGGTGCCGCCGTTCGCCGAAGAGCAATTAAAGCTGACGGACGATCAGAAGAAACAGATCGCGGCGTTGGAGGCCGAGGTGAAGGACAAGATGGCGAAGATCCTGACGCCCGAGCAGCAGAAGATGATGTCGGAGATGCGACCGCCCGGCGGACGAGGCGGGCAGGGCG
>JBBRIN010000251.1:0-6143 GCA_038221115.1 Tepidisphaerales bacterium | reverse complement strand
AGTCGTATACGGGGCAAAACCCGAACAGAGTGACCGTTCGGGTTTCGAGCGTCCCTGATGTTCGATTGCCTACTCCCCCGCCGCCAGCGTCTTCTGCCGGCCGGCGACGGACAATTCGTACTTCACGGGCGTGGCCTCGTTGAGGATGCGCTGGAGGTCGAGGACGTCGGTGATGGGTTTGCCGCTGACGGCAGTGATCACGTCGCCCTGGTTGATGTGGTCCTTGGTGAAGGGGCTGGAGTCGGCGATGCCGATGACCATGAGGCCGGATTCGGGGCGCTGCTTGAGCCCTTGGGGGGGCTGCCAGTTGGCGGGGATGGGGCCGAGGAGGAGGCCGTTCCAGCGGAAGCGGCGGTTCTCGCGGGTGACGCCGGCGTTGGCGAGTTGGCGGCGGCGGAGGGAGATCTCGGTCTGCACGACTTTGCCTTCGCGGTACAGGGCGATCTTGATCGGCTTGTCGGCGCCAGCGTCGCCGATGATACGGACGAAGTGGTCGCTGTCGCGGATGATTTCCCCGTTGATCTGGATGATCAGGTCCTTTTCCTTGACCTTGGTGCCGTCGGCGGCGGGCGAGTCGGATTCGATGCTGTCGACGCGCGCGCCAATCGTTTCGATGACGCCGGCGGCGTGGCGGTCGCGATCGGTGGGAGTGCTGACCATGACGCCGAGGTATCCATAGACGATCTCGCGGCCTTCCTTGAGCTCGTGGATGGTCTGGATGAGGTGCGGCGTGATGGGCATGGCGAAGCCGATGCCGTTGGTCTTCTTTTCGGGGAGAATGACGGCGGTGTTGACGCCGATCACTTCGCCGTTGAGGTCGAAGAGGGGGCCGCCGCTGTTGCCGGGATTGATCTGTGCTGTGGTTTGAATCAGGTTGCTGTAGAGGCGGTTTTCACGTTTGGAGAGCTTGGGGAGCGAGCGCTCCATGGCGCTGACAATACCGACGGACATACACTGCTCGCCCTCGGTGGCCAGGCCGTAGGGGTTGCCCAAGGCGATGGCCCATTGGCCGCGCTTGACGCTGTTGTAGGGTGCGAACTTGACGGCGGGCAGGCCGGTGGCGGGGAGCTTGAGGATGGCGAGGTCGGCGCGGGGATCGGAGCCGATGACCAGGGCGGGGTAGACCTTGCGATCATCGGTGGTGACCCAGAGGGTTTCGGCTTCGCCGACGACGTGCTCGTTGGTGAGGACGTAGCCTGCGGAATCGATGATGAAGCCGGTGCCGACCATGCGGGTCTGGCGCTCGAGGATCGATTCGAGTTTTTCGTGATTGAGGGTTTCGGTGCGGAGGGCGTCGGTGTCGTCGACGGGGGCGCAGGAGGCGGAGATCGAGACGACGGAGGGGGCGACGCGGCGGCTGATGGCCTGGAACTTGGTCTGGAGCCCGGCCAGCTCGAACGTGTCGGCAGCGTTATCGAGATCGGAGGCGAGGACGGCCTCGCCGCCGTAGGCGCGACTACCGAGTTGAATCGACCCGGCTCGCGGGTTGATCAAACCTGTGAACGCACAGCCTAATAGCGCCGCGGCAAATATACCGCCGAGGCGCGCCAAATGCCGTTTTCCCATCGCAACCCCATTCCAAGGCCCGATTTCACCGGCGTACAAAATGTCCGCTACGCCTCAGCACAGCGAAGTGTCAACGTGCGTCGTCACCGTCATCATGAAGCGAGCGGCCGGTGGCAATCTTCTTCCGTTCCTCCCACAGAATCGGAAAAAGCGGTTGGCACGTTTATAACTTGGTGGTGCGCGTCTGCAATTGAATTCGGCGAGACAGGTCCGAAAACTCCGGAAAAAACTAAGAATCGGCGAAAATACGTTGGGGTTGACGGGGGGTTCGGTGAGGTGGATCACGACGGGATTGCGATACTTGGATCGCTGGTCGGAGGAGCCCCCCACCCTAACCCTCCCCCGGAAATACCGGGGGAGGGGACTGGGGGTGACTGGAATGGACTCACTCGGGAGCGGCGGCGTCGGCCTCTTCGGGGGCGAGGGGGGCGTCCGAGGCCAACTTACTGTTTAACATGCCCTTGCTGGCGAGGACCGCCTGGCGGATTTCCAGGGCAAGCTCCTTGTTGTCGAATAGGAACTGCTTGGAGTTTTCGCGGCCTTGGCCGAGGCGGGTGGACTTGTAGTTGTACCAGGCGCCGGATTTTTCGACGATGTTGCCGAGGGCGGCGAGGTCGAGCAGATCGCCCTCGTAGCTGATGCCGCGGTCGAACATGATGTCGAACTCGGCGTCGCGGAACGGGGGGGCGATCTTATTCTTGACGACGCGGGCGCGGGTGCGGTTGCCGATGGCGACTTCGCCGTCCTTGATGCTGCCGGTGCGGCGTACGTCGATGCGGATGGAGGCGTAGAACTTGAGGGCGCGTCCGCCGGTGGTGGTTTCCGGGTTGCCGAACATGACGCCGATCTTCTCGCGGAGCTGGTTGATGAAGATGACGGTGCTCTTGGACTTGGAGATGGCGCCGGTGAGCTTGCGGAGGGCCTGAGACATAAGGCGGGCCTGAAGGCCCATGTGACTATCGCCCATTTCGCCTTCGATTTCCGCGCGGGGGATGAGGGCGGCGACGGAGTCGATGACGATCACGTCGACCGCGTTGGAGCGGACGAGCAGCTCGCAGATTTCCATGGCTTGTTCACCGGTGTCAGGCTGGGAGACGAGCAGGTCTTCGAGCTTGACGCCGAGACGCTTGGCCCAGGCGGGGTCGAGGGCATGCTCGGCGTCGATGAAGGCGGCGACGCCGCCGGCCTTCTGGGAGCTGGCGATGATGTGGAGGGTGAGGGTGGTTTTGCCGGAGGATTCGGGGCCGTAGACTTCGATGACGCGGCCTTTGGGGATGCCGAAGCCGCCGAGGGCGATGTCGAGGGAGAGGCTGCCGGTGGGGATGCCGTCGATGGGCTTGATGGGGCCGTCGAGCTTCATGACGGAGCCCTTGCCGAACTGCTTTTCGATTTGCTGTACGGCGCGGCTGAGGGCGGATTCGCGAGCGGGGTCGCGCGGGGGGACCCCCGGAGCCTGCATTCTTGGGACGGCGGGGACTTCCTTGTGGACCGTTTCCGACTTTTCGGGGCGGGTGTCGGCGCGGTCTTTCTTCGTATCGCTCTTGTCGAGGGACTTGGGCATGAGATGCTCCTGACTGCCGGGTATGTGTGTCAGCCGGCGTCGAAAGAGATTTATTGGCGATTCTGGTGCGGCCGAAGCGATCACTTGATCGCCCACCGCGACTGAACTCGACGGGAATCGCCATACCGTCCCTGTTCAGTGTTTGTGCGGGGAGTATAGGGAGGAGTGGCGGGAGCGCCAAGGGAAATTAGAAAATTTGTTTGGGTTTTTGGCGGGTACTGACCTTGGGCTTTCGGAATGGCGCTTTCGCCGCTTTGCGGGAGGAAGCTTTCCTTCGTTTGGACCGCGATTTCCTGCCAGCGGCCTTGCTCTGGATCGATTTCGCTTTATCGACCCTCTTCGCCGATGTACTTCCACGCTTCTTGGCGCGGTTGGCGGCTTTCAACACCCCGTTGAGAAAGGCTTGAATCTCCGGGCCCTCCGGATCCTTTTGAGAAAGCTTTTCCCAGCCCGGGGGAGCAACGACTGCGATGACCCGATCGAAAAGTAACTCTGTTGGCAATTTTGCTTGTGCTTTCTTCTTCGGATTCATATGAACTCCTGAGTTGCGACACCAACAAGGTCACTAAGGGCAGGGTTTAGGCGAGGCCCACGAGAGCTCGTGGCGAGGTTCCGATGGAACGCGATAAGCTCAAGGAAGATCTCGGATTCGTATTGCCCGGCTAAGAGCTTTGTTCCGTAGGAGGAAACGACAAATGAAGGCTACCAGACGCGCGTGGATTGTACGTCCGAACCCTCATCACGAACCGCGATTCACAGAGTTTCTCCGTGATGAAGTGGTGGCTCTCGGCTGGCCGGGTCTGGGAAGCCTTGCTGGGAAAGAACTCCTCCAGATCAAGGAGGTTCTGGCCGCACGATATCGCCCAAAAGATCGACGTGACTTGGGTCGGAGCGCGGGATTGCTGAATACCTTCGTGAATCTTGTATCTTCTGGGGACTGGGTGCTCGTCCCGCGGCCAGCGGACGGCGCGGTGCAAGTCGGCGAGTTTCGCGGCGGGTACATCTACAACCGCGCCAAAGAGGACGACGGGTATCCGCATCAGCGCAGGGTAGCGTGGCTTTTTGGCGAGCTTCCGATTCCTCGGAAGCGTCTGCCGGCGCGCGTCCGTGAGACTCTGAGGGCTCAGCAGCCAATCATTGCAACGCACGCGAGCGACTTGGTGACGATAATGCGGGCAGGCGCGGCTTCAGAGCAGCGAGCACGCCAGGCCGTACGGGCGATGGCACACGATCCCGACACCGATGGAAGTTTCTTTGGAGTTGAGGGCGAGGTTGTTCAGGTGCTCCGGTCGCTGCCGTTGCGGGATCGAAAGCTGCGCGAGGGGAAGATCGCCCACGCATTGAAGGCCGGCGGTGGACGGCTCATTTGTGAGGTTCCCGGCTGTGCCTTTGACTTTGAGGCGGTATATGGACGGCTCGGTCGACATTTCGCTCATGTGCATCATCTGAAACAGTTTGGCGGGACCAAAGGGACGCGCGTTACGAGCGAGCGTGACTTGAAGATTGTCTGCGCAAATTGTCATGCGATGGTCCACCGCTACGGTGAGTGCCGAAGGATTGAAAGACTGATCCGGTCCGCACGAGTTTCGAAGACTCAACCGAAATCCCAAAAAAATGAGTGAGGCCCTTTCGTTTGTCACGATTTCTTTGGCCTGGCTGATGAAAGAACGCGCGGACACCAAATGTGAGAGGGGCGGGCGAGACACCATCTGGCACCCAAGTTTTCTCGCCCGCCGCCCTCACGCTCCCCCCACCCACTCTTCCTTCCCTCACTCAGCCCCTCTGGCCAATCTGATCGAGAAGCGCCGGTCGCTTAAGGACGGCGCGAAGGCCGGCCGTTACCAGAGCGGCGCGAGTGATGCCCCGTCGCATCGCGAAGGCGTCGGCGCGGCGGAGCAACGGGAGAGCAACACGGACCGAGATCACTTTGTTGCCGCTGCCGCGGGCGGGACGTTGCAATTTCTGCTTGCCGCGCGACCACAGCGCGCGTTCCTCGGCGTTGAGCGGGCGGAATTCTCCGGGCGAAATCTCGCGGTTGAAGCTCTCCCAGATTCGCTCCTTTTCATCGTCGGAGAGTGCTAAGAACTCTTCGATGTGTGACCGGTGAGGCTTGTCGGGAGAGGATCGTTTCGACGGTTTCATCGGCGGGTTCCGCAATGGTCGCGCGGAAGGATTAGAAGCTCATCGCCTGCTTGAAGTGATTCCAGCGCTCGTCGATTTGCTCGCGGCTGGTGTTCTGGAGGCCGGCGAGGGAGAAGTCGGAGATGGTGTAGGAGGCGACGACGGTGCCGTAGGCGAGGGCGCGTTTGACGGTGGAAGGGGTGACGATGCCCTGGGTGGCGAGGTAGCCCATCATGCCGCCGGCGAAGGAGTCGCCGGCGCCGGTGGGGTCGACGACTTCGTGCGCGGGGAAGGCGGGGAGGACGAAGGTGTCGCGGTCGGTGCAGAGGAGGGAGCCGTGCTCGCCTTTCTTGATGACCACGAACTTGGGGCCGAGTTTTAATACCTCGCGGGCGGCCATGATGAGGTTCTTCTGGTCGGTGAGGAGGCGGGCTTCGCCGTCGTTGAGGACGAGGCCGTCGATCTTCTTGAGGAGTTTGACGAGCTCCGGGCGCTCGGTCTGGATCCAGAGGTTCATCGTGTCGGCAACAACGAGCTTGGGTTGCTTGAGTGAGGCCAGCATGCCCTGCTGGAGCGCGGGGTGGGTGTTGGCAAGGAAAACATACTTGCTGTCGAGATAATTGTCGGGGATTTTTGGAGCGCGCTCGGCGAGGACGTTGAGGTCGACCTCGACGGTCACCGCTTCGTTCATGTTGTGAACGTAGGAGCCGTGCCAGCGGAAGGTTTTAGAGCCCTTGCGGCGTTCGAGGCCGGTGGTGTCGACGTCGCGGCCTTTGAAGACGTCGAACATCTGCTGGGGGCAGTCTTCGCCGACGGCGCCGACCAGGCGGACGGGCGAGAAGAAGGAGGCGGCGTAGGAGAAGTAGATGGCGGAGCCGCCGATCACGTCGTCGCG
>JBBRIN010000250.1:0-6159 GCA_038221115.1 Tepidisphaerales bacterium | reverse complement strand
AGAATTCCGAAAAAGGGGTACAGAATGCCGGCGGCGATCGGTATGCCCAAGGCATTGTAGACGAACGCGAAGAAGAGATTCTGGCGAATGTTCCGCATGGTGGCCCGGCTGAGTAGACGAGCGCGGGCGATTCCACGAGCGTTACGCCAGCACTTTGCATCGCCACGTCGGTTCCCGTTCCCATCGCGATTCCGACCTGGGCTTACGCCAGCGCCGGTGCATCATTGACGCCGTCACCCGCCATCGCCACGACATGGCCCTGTTCCTGCAATCGCTTAACGACCTGATTCTTCTGATCCGGCAGCACCTCGGCTTCGACTTGTTCGATGCCGAGTTTCCGCGCCACGGCAAGTGCCGTCGTTTTGCTATCGCCGGTTAACATGATCAAGCGCACGCCGTCTTCGGTCAGAAGTCGGACTGCCTCGGCGGTCGAGTCTTTGATTGGGTCGGCGACGCCGAGCAACCCGGCGGGCTGTCCGTCAATCACGACGAGCATCACCGTCTGACCATCAGCGCGGAGATTCTCGGCTCGCTCGACGAGGTCGCCGGGATCAACGTGCAGGTCTTCGAGCAACGTTCGATTTCCCAATGCGATCGTGTGCCCTTCAACCGTTCCTTTAACGCCTCGACCGGTCAGCGATTCGAATTCTCCCGCCGTGGTGAGCTCGATCTTGCGCTCCGCCGCGCCGGCAATGGTCTCGGCGGCAAGCGGATGCTCGCTGCCGCGCTCCAGGCTTGCGGCGAAGCGAAGCAACGTGGCCTCATCCCGACCGGGCAGCGCAACAGAACGACTTCCTGTGCTGTCCGTTAGATCAGCGGCAGGATCTCGCGGGCGATCTGGCGTTCCTCATCGGTGGGAATCACCCAGACTTCGACGCGGCTGTCCTCCCTGCTGATGCGGCACGGCTTGTTTGGCAACGCGGCGGTATTACGCTGATCGTCGAACGAAACGCCCAAACACGCTAGCCCCCCGCAAATTCGGCGTCGGGTAAACGCGGCATGCTCGCCGATGCCACCGGCCAGCGCGATGGCGTCCACGCCTCCGAGCGCGGCCGCATAAGCGCCGATATATTTTCGAACCCGATACGCGAACGCTTCCAGCGCGAAGCGCGCCCGCGCATCGCCTCCAGCGGCGGCCTCTTCCAAATCCCGGACATCGCCGCTGCGGGTCGAGAGCGCAAGCAATCCGCTTCGCCGGTTGAGCAACTCGTCAATCTCATCGCCGCTCATCCGCACCTGGTTGATCAGGTAGAGCACGAGGCCCGGATCGACATCGCCGCTGCGGGTGCCCATGATGAGTCCCTCCATCGGCGTCAGCCCCATCGACGTATCGACGCTGATGCCGTCGCGGACGGCGCAAAGGCTTGATCCATTCCCAAGATGGCATGTGATGAGCCTCGTGCCAACGGCCAGTCGGTTCAGGCACCGCAGAAGTTCCTGTGACACGTAACGGTGCGAGATGCCATGGAAGCCGTACCGCCGAAGGGCATGCCTATCGGCCAGATCGCGCGGGATGGCGTAGCGTGCCGCGATCTCGGGAATCGTGCGATGAAATGCGGTGTCAAAGACGGCGAACGACGGCGTATCCGGCAGCGCGCGCAAGGCCGCGTCAATCCCCGCCACCGCAAGCCCATTGTGGAGTGGCGCCAGATGCGACACTTCGCGGATGCCTTCAATGACCGCCGGGGTGATTCGAGTGGGCTCGGTAAACGCGCCGCCGCCATGCACCACTCGATGACCTACCGCATCGATGCCAAGCGGTAGGCAAGCCTGAATCGCATGGGTGGCAGCGTCGGATGGCGTCTCCGCCGGCACCGGTCGATGCTCCTTCGGCTGATCGCCGACCGTTAGCGACAGAGCAGCCTGCGGAGTTCCCCATTTCTCGACCACACCGAAGGCCAGGATCGTTTCGGTCGTGCCCCCCATCTGCAGGAGCCGAAACTTCAGCGAAGAACTGCCGGCGTTCAGGACCAAAATATTCAAATGATTCTCACTTACGGCGTGCCTTAGCGGCGCGCCCCGATTTGGGATGCCGATTCGCCTTGTCCGCCGGGCGCCATTGCCACTCGAGCACCTCCGGCATGTCCTGTCCATGCTCGTGTACGTACGCCTTGTGCTCGATCAACTTGTCGCGGATGAACTGCTTGGTGTAGGCAAGGCGCGAGCCGAGCGATGGCACGCGGTCGATCACATCGCCAACCAGGTGGAACCGGTCCAGGTCGTTCATCACCACCATGTCGAACGGCGTCGTCGTGGTCCCCTCCTCCTTGTACCCGCGCACGTGGATATTGCCATGATTCGTGCGGCGATATGTAAGCCGGTGAATCAGCCATGGATAACCGTGATAGGCGAACAGCACCGGTTTGTCTTTCGTAAACAGGGCGTCGAAATCGTGATCGCTCAAGCCGTGCGGGTGTTCGGATTCGGGCTGAAGCTTCATCAGGTCCACGACGTTGATCACGCGGATCTTCAACTCGGGCACATGCTCGCGGAGCAGTGACACCGCCGCGAGCATCTCGATGGTAGGGACGTCGCCGCAGCAGGCCATGACAACGTCCGGGTCGGTGCCGTGGTCATTGCTCGCCCAGGTCCAGATGCCAATTCCCGCAGTGCAGTGCTTCACGGCTTCGTCCATCGTCAGCCACTGCGGCGATGGCTGCTTTCCAGCGACGATCACGTTCACGTAATTCCGGCTGCGCAAGCAATGGTTCGCGACGCTGAGCAGACAGTTCGCATCCGGCGGCAGATAAACGCGGATGACGTCGGCCTTCTTGTTCACGACGTGGTCGATGAAGCCGGGGTCCTGGTGCGAGAAACCGTTGTGGTCCTGCCGCCAGACGTGGCTGCTGAGCAGATAATTCAGCGACGCGATCGGCCGGCGCCAGGGGATGTGGCGCGTCGTCTTCAGCCATTTGGCGTGCTGGTTGAACATCGAATCGATGATGTGGATGAAGGCTTCGTAACAGTTAAATAAGCCATGGCGGCCCGTGAGAAGATAGCCCTCCAGCCAGCCCTCGCATAAGTGCTCGGAAAGCACTTCCGTCACCCGGCCATCCGGCGCGAGGTTCTCATCGGTCTTCAGAATCTGCGCCTCGAAGGTCTTCGGCGTGACTTCAAATAACGCGGCGAGGCGATTGGAGGCGGTTTCATCGGGACCGAAGACGCGAAAGTTCTTTGTGGCGTCATTCAGCTTCATCGTGTCGCGGAGGAACGCGCCAAGAATGCGCGTGGCTTCAGCCTGAACCGCGCCTGGTTTCGGAACCGCAACCTCGTAGTCGGCGAAGTCGGGTAGGCGCAGGTCGCGTAACAGAATGCCGCCGTTGGCGTGCGGGTTGGCGCCCATGCGCCTTGCGCCCTTGGGGGCCAGCGCGCGGAGTTCCGGCTTCAACGCGCCCGCCTTGTCAAACAGCTCCTGCGGCCTGTAGCTCTTCATCCACCGTTCAAGCTGGCGAACGTGGGCCGGGTTGGTGGCTAGTTCAGAGAGCGGCACCTGGTGCGAACGCCACGACCCCTCGGCGGGCTTGCCGTCCACCACCTTCGGGCCCGTCCATCCCTTGGGCGTGCGCAGAACGATCATCGGCCAGTGCGGCCGCTGCGTCGCCGACTTGTTGCGGGCGTGGTTTTGGATGCGCTGGATCTCGGCGAAGACGTTGTCGAGGGTGACGGCCATCAGCTGGTGCATGGTCGCCGGGTCGTCGCCCTCGACGAAATGAGGGGTGTAGCCGTAGCCGCGGAAGAGTTGCTCGAGCTCTTCGTGCGAGATGCGGGCGAGGATCGTCGGGTTGTTGATCTTGTAGCCGTTGAGGTGGAGGATCGGCAGGACGGCACCGTCGGTCACGGGGTTGAGGAATTTGTTGGAGTGCCAGCTCGCGGCGAGAGGACCGGTTTCGGCTTCGCCGTCGCCGACGATGCAGGCGACGATGAGATTCGGGTTATCGAAGGCTGCACCGTAGGCGTGGGTGAGGGCATAACCGAGCTCGCCTCCCTCATGGATGGAGCCAGGGGTTTCTGGGGCGACGTGGGAGGGGATGCCGCCGGGGACGGAGAATTGCTTGAACAGCTTTTTCAGGCCCGGCTCGTCTTCGGTGATGTTCGGATAGGTCTCGGCGTAGGTGCCTTCGAGATACGTGTTGGCGACGAGGCCGGGCCCGCCGTGCCCGGGGCCGGCGATGTAGATCATGTCCAGGTCGTGCAGATTGATCAGGCGGTTAAGGTGGGCATAGATAAAGTTCAGCCCGGGCGTGGTGCCCCAGTGGCCGAGGAGGCGCGGCTTGATGTGCGCGAGCGTGAGGCGCTTCTTGAGTAGCGGGTTGTCATACAGGTAGATCTGGCCGACGGACAGGTAGTTGGCGGCTCGCCAGTAGGCGTCGATCTTACGGAGAACTTCGGGAGAGAGCGGAGTGGGCATGCGGCTCCAAGTTGGAATGGCTCTCAGGTTTATAGCCGACGCGTATTGGAAATGGCCAATGGCGCATTTGACAATTGGGCCGAAAGCCATTTCTATCTGCGCCGGTATCGTTGGCACGCACTCGACCCTTGAAGGAGGATTGTCATGGCTCGTCCCGTCACTTTGTTCGCCGGCCAATGGGCCGATCTGCCGTTTGAAACGTTGTGCCAAAAGGCCAAGCAGTTTGGATACGACGGCGTCGAGCTGCCGTGCTGGGGCGATTTCTTTGAAGTGGACAAAGCGCTCGCCGACAAAAACTACGTCAAGACGCGCTGGGACATTCTCGGCAAGCATGGCCTCAAGGCCTATGCGATCTCGAACCATCTGGTAGGCCAGGCGGTGTGCGATCTGATCGACGAGCGGCACAAGCTGATCTTGCCGGCGGACGTGTGGGGCGATGGACAGCCGGAAGGCGTTCGCAAGCGGGCCGCGGCGAAGATGATCGACACCGCGAAGGCGGCGCGGCTGTTCTTTGACGCCAACCCGAACAAGAGCGGGGGGGGCGACTTTCCGGCGGTGGTGAACGGGTTTACCGGGTCGAGTATCTGGCACAGCATTTATGCGTTTCCGCCTACGGATCAGAACTACTGGAACAAGGGGTTTGAGGATTTTGCGAAGCGTTGGACGCCGATCCTGGATGAGTTTGAAAAGGTGAACGTGAACTTCGGGCTGGAGGTGCATCCGACCGAGATCGCCTTCGATACCGCATCGGCCCAGCGGGCCGTCGAGGCGATCAAGGGTCACAAGCGGTTCGGCTTCAACTATGACCCCTCGCACCTGGGCTATCAGGGCGTCGACTACGTGAAGTACATCTACACGTTCGGCAAGCGCATCTTCCACATGCATGTGAAGGATGCCTGGTGGGGCAAGGGGGATGGGACGGTGGGCGTCTTCGGCGGGCACACGACGTTTGCGGATCATCGGCGGTTCTGGGATTTCCGCTCGCCGGGGCATGGCGATGTGGACTTCGAGCGGATCATCGTCGCGCTGAACGATGTGGGATACAACGGCCCGCTGAGCGTGGAGTGGGAGGACAGCCGGATGGACCGCGAGCACGGCGCGACCGAGGCCTGCCAACTGGTGCGAAAGATGGACTTCAAGCGCTCGGCGATCGCGTTTGATGCGCAGTTTGACCGGTAGGGGGGTGACGTTCCATCAAACCCATGTGGGCGTCCTTCAGCGGGCGCTTGCCAGGAACCTCCAGCCTCCGGTACGCGGCCCGAAACCCGCCCGTCGTCACCTTCAACGCCACCGCACCAACACTTCCGTCAGCGCTTCGTCCCCGCGTTGCCGCCGTCGTGTATGACGTTTGCGAACTTGATCGACTCCCACGCTGAACGTCGCCATAGGTGCCGCCGGCTGGAGCATGATCGACAGCGCCGGCACTCCGTCGCTCCCCGGCGCAATGCTCGATCGCACGATCTCCGAGCCGCGCTGTTCCTGCAAGAATCGATGCACCTGATCCAACCGGTCGGAGGGACGCATCCGGCTGCCAGGCGTCTAGTCGCGAGCGCATAGGTTGATTTCGATCATCGGGCTGACCCCGTCATTGAAAAGGCGCGAATCCGGACGCACCTAGAGCACTTTTCGTCTTGCTGGCGCGCCAGCGGAAGAAAGATGTTAATGTTGTCGCTCAAAGGAGTCACGGCATGGAAGCCTATCCGCAGAAGATTCGGGAACTGATTTTGGGCGCGTACGATCAAGGGTTAGAG
>JBBRIN010000249.1:0-6165 GCA_038221115.1 Tepidisphaerales bacterium | reverse complement strand
TGCCCCCGGAGCCGTCCTCAGATGACTTACGTTGAGGGAAAATCCCAAGGCCCTTAAAAGCCTAACAAAATGCAAACTTTCCCCTTGACCCCATCCACCCCTCCTGTTAAAATACACCCGTGGCCTTACCCATACCATTCTCCCACGCGCCGACAGAATTCCATGCGATTTGCACAAACAAGGCGCCCCAGCACGCCATTCCCTACCCCCCCCAAAAACCTGAAAGACGAAAAGACGAACTTGGTAATCCTCACAACTCGAAAAACTCTTCGCCCATTTTGCCAAAATCCGGCATGCGCGCCTTGAACAACCTGACCAACCTGAGTATCGGGGGGAGGGCACACCGGGTTATTCAATGGAGAAAGCATTCGCTAAACTTGAGCCGTGATGAAGAAAGCGGTTGTGCTGTTAAGCGGGGGCTTGGACTCGGCGACGGCGCTGGCGATCGCCCAGTCATCCGGATTCGAAGCCTATGCGCTGTCGTTTCGATACGGGCAGCGGCACGAGCATGAGCTGACGTGTGCAACTCGCATAGCGGAGCGGGCGGGGGTGGGGAAGCATGTGGTGGCGGAGATCGATCTGCGCGTGTTCGGCGGATCGGCGCTGACCAGCGACCGGATCGCAGTCCCGAAGGATCGGTCGGCAGGGCAAATGGCCGGAGCGGAGATACCGGTGACCTATGTGCCGGCGCGAAACACCGTGTTTCTGTCCTTCGCGCTGGCGTGGGCGGAGACGCTGGCGTGCTCGGACATCTTTATCGGCGTGAACGCGCTGGACTACAGCGGCTATCCGGATTGCCGGCCGGAGTACATTGCGGCGTTTGAGCGGATGGCGAACCTGGCGACCAAGGCAGGAGTTGAAGGGGGGCAGAGGCTGACGATTCATGCGCCGCTGATCGAGATGACCAAGGCGCAGATCATTCGGATGGGGCGCGAGCTGGGAGTGGATTATGCGATGACCAGCACGTGTTACGATCCGGCGCCAGGCGGATTGGCGTGCGGGCGCTGCGATGCGTGCCAGTTGCGGCTGAAGGGGTTCGCGGAGAACGGAATTGACGATCCGGGGCGTTATGCCGATAGGGAATGAGGCGCCGCCGTCTGGGGGGCGCGGCCGATGCCGATAGTAGTGGCATCGGATCGGGCAGACACCGCATGTCCGCCCCACCGTACCTTTCAGAGGTGTTGACGTGACCATACCGACTCGAACTCAGCGAATGGATCCAGGCTGTGCGCCGGCGGCGCTCGCGGCGGGCGTGTCGGCGGTGGTGCCGGTTTACAACAGCCAGGCGACGCTGCCGGAATGGGTGGCGCGGCTGGAGCCGGTGCTGCGGGGATTGGGGCAGGGGTTTGAGGTGGTGCTGGTGAACGACGGCAGCCGGGATGGAAGCTGGCGGGTCGTCTGCGAGCTGGCCAAGCGATACCCGTTCGTGCGCGGCATCAACATGATGCGAAATTATGGGCAGCACAATGCGCTGCTGTGCGGGGTGCGCTCGGCGCGGTTCGACAAGGTGGTGACGCTGGATGATGACCTGCAGAATCCGCCGGAGGAGATTCCCAAGCTGCTGGCGAAGCTGGATGAGGGGGACGGGTGCGATGTGGTGTACGGCAAACCGGAGGAGCTGCAGCACGGGCTATGGCGGAACATGGCGTCGCAGGTGACCAAGATCGCGCTGCAGAAGGCGATGGGGTCGAACACGGCTCGGAACTGCAGCGCGTTTCGCGCGTTTCGGACGCATCTGCGAAATGCGTGGAACGACTACAAGAGCCCATTCGTGTCGATCGAGGTGCTGCTCACCTGGGCGACGACGCGGTTCACTTACACGCCGGTGCGGCACGACCCGCGGACGGTGGGCGAGTCCAACTACACGTTTCGCAAGCTGCTGACGCATGCGCTGAACATGGCGACGGGGTTCAGCACCTGGCCGTTGCAAGTGGCGAGCGCGATCGGCTTTGCCTTCACGCTGTTTGGAATCGGGCTGCTGGTGTTCGTCGTGGTGCAGCACCTGATCCAGGGGCGGAGCGTGGCGGGGTTTGCATTCCTGGCGTCGAGCATCGCGCTGTTTTCCGGAGCGCAGTTGTTCGCGCTTGGGATCATCGGCGAGTACCTGGCGCGGATCCATTTTCGGACGATGGAGCGGCCGGCGTATGCGGTGCGGCAGACGACGGTTGGGGATGAAACGGAGACGGTCGAGGCGAGCGAGACTACGGAGTGGGCGGAGCATGACGCCGCGCGGCCGATGGAGCGAGTGTGAAGGGATGAGGGAATGACGAATAACGAAATGCGAATTCACGAAGGGCGGATCAGGTGAGCGTGGCAGCCGGGTGTTGATACGGCGCGCGGAAGGGGCGGCGCAGGAGCGCGGTGGCGTGCGGGTCATTGGGAATCGTTCGCGTGGCCGGATCGTAGGTAAGGGGCCGACCTGCGAGCTGCATGGAGAGGTTGGCGAGAATGCAACTGGCGGTGGAGATGTGGCCCTGCTCGATGTCGGCGACGGGCTTGCCGCGGCTGGCGATGGCGGCGAGGAAATCCTTCATGTGGGCGCGCGTGGCGGGCGCGGCGTGGAGCTCGATGTCCTTTTCGGTGACATCTTCGGGGAACTGCTCGCGCTCGTAGACGCAGTCTTTGTGGATCGCTTCGCCTTTGCCTTCGGGGATGAAGTCGTAGGACATGACGCTGGCTTTGAGCGTGCCTTTTTCGCCGTAGAACGTCATGGCCCAGGGATATTTGGGATCGGCGGCGGTGCCGTAGGTGCGGTGTTGCCAGGTGACGTTGAGGCTGGGGTACTCGAAGACGGCGGTCTGCGTGTCGGAGATGTTGGATTTGCCGGCCTTGTCGACGTAGATGCCGCCGGTGGAGGAGACGCGCGTGGGCCAGCCGAGGTCGAGGATCCAGCGGACGGTGTCGAGCATGTGGATGCACATGTCGCCGACGATGCCGTTGCCGTACTCGGTAAAGGTGCGCCACCAGCGCTTGTGCGGGATCATGTCGTAGGGCCGGAGGGGCGCGGGCCCGGTCCAGGCTTCGTAATCGAGGAAATCGGGGACGGGGCTGAGCGGCGGATTGCCGTTGGCGCGCATGTGGATGTAGCAGCAAATATCGACCTGGCCGATCTTGCCGAGCATGCCGGTGGAGATGATGTCGCGCTTGGCGTCGACCAGATGCGGCGTGCTCTTGCGCTGAGTGCCCACCTGTACGACGCGCTTGTGCTTGCGCGCGGCGGCGAGCATGGCTTCGCCTTCCAGCACGTCGCGGCTGATGGGCTTTTGGCAGTAGACATCGGCGCCGGATTCGACGGCGGCGATCATCTGCAAAGAGTGCCAGTGATCGGGAGAGCCGACGAGGACGATGTCGAGGTCTTTCTCCTTGAGCATCTGTTTGTAGTCGGAGTAGGTGCGCGGCGTCTTTTTCGAGCGCTGTCGCTGGGCGGCGATTTCGGCGGCGCCGGCGAGCATCTGTTTGTCGACGTCGCAGAGGGAGACGATTTCGACCGGGGAGACCTGGACGAGGCGCCAGAGGTCGGACTTGCCGTACCAGCCGCAGCCGATCAGGCCGGCGCGGAGTGGCTTTTCGTCGGCGGCGTAGGCGACGTAGCCCCCTAGCGTGGAGAGGGCGGCGGCCGCGGCGGTGGATTGGAGAAATTGGCGGCGGTTCATGGCGGTCCTTTCGTTGCGTGTCGTCATTCTACTTCACACTCGGCGGCGATTTGGCGGTAGGCGTCTCGGGCGTGCTGGTAGGCGGATTTGGCTTGTTCCATTTCAGCGGGAGCGATGAAGCGCTGCTTTTGCGACCAGCACTGGTCGACGCCCTTGAGGCACCACTCGGCGCTGCGGCGGCTGGCGCGCAGCGGCTTGTCGCCGACGGTGACCCAGATGGGGTTGGTATGGGCGGCGGGCAGCACGCGAAGGGCGACCCAACTGCTGCGGTCGATCTTCACGTCGAACTGGATGTCGGTGAGCTGGCCGTTGGCTTCGAGCTCGCGGGCGGCGACGGGGTAGCCGTTGACGATGACTTCGACGTTAACGCGGCGCGAGTCGCCGACCCGGGCGCGCTCGATGTGCCAATAGGGCATCTGCGTGTAGGGCTTTTGGCGGATGGAATCATCGGGTTTTTCGGAGAGGAGCGCGGCGACTTTGGCGGTTACTTGCACAGCGCCGGGGCGCGGGAGCTTGACGTCGCCGCCGTCGCCGACGAGTGCGCCGTTGAGGCGGTAGTCGATCAGGTGGGTGCGTCCATCGGAGACGTAGCTGCGGCCCTGGCGGATGCCTTCGCACCAGGCGTCGAAATCGAGGCGGCCGTCGAGCTTGATGTAGGATCGGCCGATGCCGACGCGTTCGCCGTAGATGCAGGGGAAGTCGGTCTCGCCGGAGGCGCGGGTGCGGTAGCCGCAGTTGAGCGTGTGGTACCACATGTTCAGCTCATAAACGTAGGGCGTGTCGACGGTGGACATGAAGTCGACGGCGGGGACGGGTTTGCCATCGGGGCCGGGCACTTCGTGGGTGACGTCGACGACATACTCGTCGGCGCCGATACCGTCGTAGGGGGGGATTTCGTAGGTGGGCAGGTCGGCGCCCTTCTGGGCGAGCCCCCATCCGGAATGGGCGGGGCCGCAGACGGCGCCCTGGGCCTTGGCCCATTTAAGCGTGTTGAGGCAGAGGGTGGGCCAGTGGTCTTTGGAGGTGCCGCCGGGGTACATCTCATCGTGAAGGCGAAGAAGGCAGAGGTGTCCGGAGCGGTGGGAGCCGAAGCCGGAGACTTCGATGTCGTAGCGGAGGAGGTAAGGGTAGTTGGAGACCGGGTCGATCGCGCCGGTGAAGAACTGTTTCTGGAAGTCGAAGCACGGGCCCCAGGTGAGGTTGCAGCCGACTTTGAGGTCTTCGCCCTGGACGTGGCGGATCATGTCTTTGGCGAGGACGCCTTCGGTGGGGTTCTGGTAGTGCTTGCAGCCGGCGGCATGGATGTGGTGGTCGCCGGACCACCAGCCGAGTTTGGCGGGGTCGATCCAGCGGTGGAGTTGGAAGGTTTCTTTGGAGGGCGCGGCGCCGACGGCGATGTTGCGTGTCGCAGGCAGATACTCGGGGCCGCGGGAGACCTCGACGATGTATGGGCCGGCGGGGAGTTTGATGGATTCGCCGTCGGCGCGGTAGACCTGCGGCTGGAAGGCGAGGTCCGGGGCGAGGCGCTTGGCCTGGGAGGGATAGATGCGGCCGGCGCGATCGCGGAAGACGAAGGCGGCGGTGGTGGGTTTGGCGTCTTCGTCGAGAACGTGGAGCGCGAGATCGGTGGAGGGCAGGGCGTTGAAGAGGAGGGTGACGTCGCTGCGAAAGCCGAGGTCTTGCGTACCCTGGCCGGCGTTGAAGGAGAGGGTGGCAGATCGCTTGCCGGCGTCGCGGCTGTAGAGCTGGACGATGCGATATTCGAGCTCCAAGCCGCTGAGCTTTCGATTGGCGGGGCGGCTTTCGAAGATCTGGGCCTCGAGCCAGCGCGATTCGATGTCCTTGGGTGGGGAGCCGGCGAGGGGGAGAGCATTGGGGCTGTCGAGCTTGAGGGGTGCGGTGACGCCGGCTTCGTTGACGACCTTGACGAGGAACTGCCGCCAACCCTGCTCGATCAGTTCCGGCTTGGCGGGACCGGCGAGCGCGGAGACGCGCGATTCGGGGTTGATCTGCACGGCGATGAGGCATCGGGGGTCGAGCACCCGCTGCACGGCGGCGGTGGCGGCGGCATCATCGGGCGCGTTGGCGGCTCCGGTGAGAGCGGCTCGATCGGCATCGGAGAGGGGATCGCCGAGATACTCGAGGGTGTCGGCGAGTTGCTTGGCGTGGGCGATCAAAGGTTGTTTGGAGATCTTTTGCGCGATGGGCCAGCCGGGTTCCTGAGCACGGAGAGATGACGACCATCCAGCGACGGTCAGCGTTGTGACGACGAAGAGGGTGAGAGTCCGCGTCATGGTCCTGCCTTTCCGGATCGATTGCAGGCTGTGGAGGTGGAAGCTACTTTCGGCCGCGGCCAGTATAATGCAATTCGATTTGCAGGGCAGAGTTTGCCGCAGCACGGCAATCGCGGAAGATGGTTATAGTCAGCGGTTGCCGTGGTGAAATTTCAGTCTTTCTCACAGGGAGCCTTTTATGCCTCAGAACGATTTATTGGTTGATGTGATTCGCCAGG
>JBBRIN010000248.1:0-6182 GCA_038221115.1 Tepidisphaerales bacterium | reverse complement strand
ATGGCTTCTCCAGCGAACTATCCGCCCCTCCCGCCACCAAGTCCACTTTCGGCTCCGCCCGAATCGGCGCAGCCCACATCATCAGAACCAACAGTGGTAGGGGGGTGATTCGCATTACCATCTTCTACCACGCATCACCCTCCTTGATGAAACGAGCCCCTAAATCCCCCCGTCCTGTAAGTTATCCGCCCCTCCCCACGCGCCGATGAGTCTATACGAACCGCATTATCTGCATGATTCGCCGAGCGCTCTACATTCTCGCCCCGCTCGTCGCTGCCCTTCTGGGTTTGGCGGCGTTGCTCCTCTCGCGTAGTCCATTTTCCCTTTCCACCGCGGCGTCCACCGCCGCGCTTATAGCCGGTGCGATCGGCTTATGGCGCGCCCACACCCTTCGCCGCGCCTGCACCGGGATCATCTCCCACCTGCAACAAGTCTCCACCGGCCGCGCCGTCTCCATCGACTGCCGCGACCAGGACCTCCAACCCCTTGCCGCCGCCATCAACGCCCTTCTGACCCACACGCAATCCGCTCTCTCCCAGGCCGCCCTGCGCTCCAAGGAACTCGAGTTGCGTCTGAAAGTTACCGACGCCGAGCGGCAACACGCCGAGGCCATCATCTACAGCATCTCCGACGCGGTGCTGGTCACCGACGCGTTCGACGAACTGGTCCTCGCCAACGAATCCGCCGCCCGCGCCTTCGACTTCGACCTGCAAACCGCCGAGCGGTCACCCGTCGCTCGCGTCCTCAAAGACGCGCGGCTCATCGCCCTCATCCGCGAGATGCGCCAGGCCACCAACCGCACCGAGCGCCGCGTCGTCGAATACGCCCTCCGCACTCCGACCGGCGCCGGCCGCATCTATAAGGTCACCCTCTCCACCGTCGCCGACAAAACCGACCCCACCACCGGCGCCCGCCCGGCCGGCGTCGTGGCGGTTCTGCACGACATGACCAAGGAAAAAGAGCTCGCCGAGATGAAGAACGACTTCGTCTCCAACGTCAGCCACGAGCTGCGCACGCCGCTCGCCAGCATCAAGGCATACGTCGAAATGCTCATCGACGGCGAGGCCGACGACGACAAAACCATGCGCGAGTTCCACGAGGTCATTCAGAACGAAGCAAACCGCCTCGGCCGGCTCATCGACGACATCCTCAACATCTCCCGCATCGAGTCCGGCCTGGTCAAGGTCAACAAGCAGCCTCAGAGCCTTTCGGTCATCGTCAAGGAGGCCGTCGAGGTCATCCTCCCCCAGGCGCGGCAGAAAAACATCACCGTCCATGAGGGACTCGCCCCGCTCTACTACCAAACCGTCGCCGACCGCGACATGTGCTACCAGGCAGTCCTCAACCTCCTCAGCAACGCCGTCAAGTACACGCCGGAAGGCGGCCGGATCGACGTTCGCACCGATGTCGACGAGGCCAAGCGCACCATCTCCACCCGAATCTCCGACAACGGCGTCGGCATCCCCGCCAACGATCTCCCCTACGTCTTCGACAAGTTCTACCGCGCCGAAGCCAACAACCGCATGGCCAAGGGCACGGGCCTGGGCCTCTCTCTGGTCAAACAGATCGTCGAGACCGTCCACAACGGCCGCATCTTCGTCGAAAGCCAGGTGAACAAAGGCAGCACGTTCGGCTTCGACCTCAAGCTCAGCGAGTGACGACCCAAACGAAAGCGGACAACGCACATGCACACGCCCAAAACCATCCTTGTAGCCGACGACGAAACGCACATCCTGAACGTCGTCTCGCTCAAGCTGCGCAACGCCGGGTACAACGTGCTCATCGCCCACGACGGCCGCGAAGCCCTCGACATCGCGATCGAGCACATGCCCGACTTGCTGATCACCGATTACCACATGCCCGAGTTATCGGGCCTGGAGCTCTGCAAACGTCTCAAGCAGAATCCGGTCACCGCCGGCATCCCCGCCATCATGCTCACCGCGCGGGGTTACTCGCTGGAGCCTCAGGACACCGAGGACAGCGGCATCTTGCGGATGTTAAGCAAGCCCTTTAGTCCGCGCCAGTTATTGTCGACCGTAAATGAGATGCTCGATCGACCCGAGGAGATGGCCGCCTGAAAAGCGGAAGGAAAGAGCACGAATTCAAGCGTCGGGGAAAACGTCTTGAACGCATCGGTGCGAGGAAGTGACTGCAATGCCGTCCATCATAGTCAACGCCCAGACCGATTCGCACGCCGTGGCAGCGATCGCCGCGGCAGCGCCCGCGCACGCGCCGCCGCTTCCCATCGCCACGCTCCAAGTCCTCGCCTCTCGCTTCCGCTCCGGCGGCCTCTTCCTCGTCGGTCTCGACCGCGAGGGCGCTGTCACCTATCACGATGCCGACGCCCCCTCCTTCTTCACCAAGCTGGTCCTCCCCGTCCTCCAGTCCCCCGCTTTCTACCGCCCCGCGCTCTCGACCGCGCTGCAGCAAGTCACCCCCAACACGCCACCCACCGTGTGGACATTCCTGCCTGGCGCACTCGCCGCCGTCTTCCCTCAGGTCGAGAAGCGCCAAGTCAGCGGCAACATCGTCCTCATCGCCAAGCGCGAAGGGTTCAGCCTTGACGAAGACGTCTTGCGCGAAGCCTCGCGCTTCGGCCTCGACGCCACCTGGCTTCAGCAGCAGGCCGACGCCCTCCCGTCCTACGGCGAAGAAGCCGTCGCCGCCCAGGCTAAACTTCTTTCATCGATGTCGCGCGACCACCTGCGCCTCACCGCCTTTCAACAAGAGATCGACTCCCTCTCCACGCAGCTGGCCAACACCTACGAAGAGCTGAGCCTGATCTACCAGATCAGCAGCGGCATGAAGGTCAATCGCAGCGCCACCGACTTCTTCCGCCAGGCTTGCGTCGACGTCCTCGAAGTGATGGGCGTGCAAGGTATGGGCGTCGTCCTCTGTGGCGACGGCACCTGCCAGCAGGAACCTGTCCTCTACGGCAAATCCACACTTTCCCCCGATCAGGTCCGCCGCCTCGCCGATGAGATGCTGACCATCCTGCGCGTTCGCAAGAGCCCTTTCCTCATCAACGATCTCGCCGCCGACAAGCATTTCCGCTGGGCTGCCGGCAGCGTCCAGCGCCTCATCGCCGTTCCCCTGCAGCGCCAGGAACAAGTGCTCGGCTGCCTCTTCGGCGTCGACAAAACCCGAGGCGACTTCGACTCCGTCGATGCCAAGCTCCTCAACTCCATCGCCAACGAATCCGCCATCTACCTCGAGAACGCCATCCTCTTCGAAGACGTCCACAAGCTGATGATGGGCGTCCTGCACAGCCTCACCAGCGCCGTCGATGCCAAGGACACCTACACCTGCGGCCACTCCGAGCGCGTCGCCATCCTCGCCAAGCGCCTCGCCCAACAATCCGGCTTGCCCGCCGACCAGGTCGAACGCATCTACATGGCCGGCATCCTCCCCGACGTCGGCAAGATCGGCGTCCCCGAAGCCGTCCTCCACAAGGCCGGCAAGCTCACCAACGAAGAGTTCGACCAGATGAAGCGCCACCCCCAGATCGGCGCCCGCATCCTCGCCGACATCAAGCAGATCCAGGATCTCATCCCCGGCGTGCTCCACCACCACGAGCGCTACGACGGCAAGGGCTACCCGGCCGGCCTTAGCGGAACCAACATCCCACTGATGGGCCGCCTCATCTGTGTCGCCGACTGCTTCGACGCCATGACCAGCAACCGCACGTATCGCCGCGCCCTTCCGCTGGAGGCCGCACTGATCGAAGTCCGCCGATGCGCCGGCACTCAGTTTGACCCCACCCTGGCCGAAACATTCCTTCGCATCCCTGCCGACGAGCTCCGCCAACTGCTCAACGAACACCAGTCGCGCACCCCCCGCACCGTGCCGACCCCCGAGTTTGTCGCCGCAAAGGGATAGCGGCTGATCACCTTTCTCCGGAGGATCCGATGCCACTCAAATGCGATGAATATCACGGCGTGTGCGTCCTCACCGTCGACGGCGACTTCACCGGCGAAACCACCGCCTCCCTTCGCCGCTGCGCCGAAGAACGCCTCGACCTCAAACGCAACACCGACTTCATCGTCGACCTCGAAAAAACCCACTTCATCGACAGTGAGGCCATCGAAACCCTTCTCTGGCTCAAGAATCGCTGCGACGACCTCCCCGGCCGCCTCAAACTAGCCGCCCCCAGCGACGTCACAAAAAGAGTCCTCGAAATCACCCGCCTAGACCACCGCTTCGAATCCACCCCCGACCTGGGCTCCGCCCTGAAAGCCCTCCGCTAGCTTGAACTGATTACTCTCAACTACCAACTATCAACTTCCCCAAATGCCCACCCTCGAACGCAAACCTCTCGGCCAACTCCTCATCGCCCGGGGCATTCTCTCCACCGATCATCTCGACCGCGCGCTGGAGGAGCAGAAGCGCAATAATTTCCAAAAGCTCCTCGGCGAGATCCTCGTCGAGCAGCGTCTGTGCGATGACGAGCAAATCGTCGAAGCCTTGGCCGATTCCTACGCCCTACCCTTCGCGCGCGTCAGCCCCCGCCTCGCCGATCCCAAAGCCGCGGCGGTTCTCACCAAGGAATTTCTCGACAAACACTGCATACTCCCCCTCTTTCTCGTCGAAGGCACGCTCACCGTCGCCGTCGACGAGCCGGCCAATCTTTTCCTCGTCGAAGAGATCCAGCGCATCACCGGCTACGCCGTCCAGCTTGTCGCCGCCACGCGCCGCGATATTCAGGGCACGCTTCGCGCGTACCACCCTGCCCAGAACGTCTTCGTCATCGACGACGTCGCCGGAGAACTTCAGCTCGGCGACCTCAAGCTTCTCGATGCCCGCCCCGAACCTACTGTCCTCGCCGACTCCGCCGCCGCCGATGCACCGGCCGTCAAGCTCGTCGACTACTGCATCTATCACGCGATGAAGGACGCCGCCAGCGATATCCATTTCGAGCCCGGGGACAACGTGCTGCGCGTGCGCTACCGAGTCGACGGCCGCCTCACCGAAAAGCTCCGCCCGCCGTTCCAGCTCCACGCCGCCATCGCCGCCCGGGTGAAGCGCATGGCCGGCCTCAACCCCGCCGAGCGCCGCCTGCCCCAGGAGGGTGCCGTGCGACTCCTCGTCGACAACAAGCCCATCGAACTCCGCGCCTCCACCATGCCGGGCCGCTTTGGCGAAAAAATCGTCCTCCGCGTCGTCGATACCGGCAAGGCCAACCTCCGCCTCGAGCGCCTCGGCTTCGACTACGACGCCCTCAAGCAATGGCGCAAACTCCTCGCGACGCGCGGCGGCGTCCTGCTCGTCACCGGCCCCACCGGTTGCGGCAAAACCTCCACCCTCTATGCCTCCCTCCGCGAGATCAACGCCGCCGACCTCAACATCTGCACGATCGAAGACCCCGTCGAATCGCCCATCCCCGGCGTCAACCAGTTCCAGATCAACGAGCCGGCCGGCTTCTCCTTCGCCGCCGCCCTTCGCTCACTCCTTCGCCAGGAGCCAGACGCCGTCATGATTCAGGAACTGCGCGACCCCGAAACCGCGCGCCTCGCCACTCAGGCCGCCCTCACCGGCCATCTCGTTCTCAGCACGCTCCATACCCCCGACGCCCCCGCCGCCGTCACTCGCCTGACGAACCTCGGCGTCGAACCCTATCTCGTCGCCGCCTCCCTCGCCGGCGTCCTCGGTCAGCGTCTCGTCCGCAAGCTCTGCCAGTCCTGCAAGGAGCCCTACGTCCCCACCCACGCCGAGCGCCGCCAGCTCGAAAAGCTCGGCGTCCCCAACATCGAAACCCTCCACCGCCCCAAAGGCTGCCCGCGCTGCCACAACCGCGGCTTCTCCGGCCGCGTCGGCATCTTCGAGCTCCTCATTGCCGACGACTCCCTCTCCGACCGCATTAGCCACGGCATCCCCCTCGCCGACCTCCGCCAGTTCGCCCTCACCCAGTCCTACAAACCCCTCCGCACCGACGGCATCGAAAAAGCCCGCGCCGGCGTCACCACCCTCGAAGAAGTCTTCCGCGCCACCGCCTGACCCCACCCCAAGCGCCTCCCCGCCCTCGACCCTCCATCCTCAATCCTCAATCCTCAATCCTCAATCATCAATCCTCAATTTCCAAATTCCACCGATCCCCGAACCCCGAACCCTGAACCCTGAACCCTATAATCCCCCTCCAATTTTCCACCCCTCCCCCCTCCTCCCCCGCTATACTATTCCCAGCA
>JBBRIN010000247.1:0-6187 GCA_038221115.1 Tepidisphaerales bacterium | reverse complement strand
GGAACCGCATCGATCGGCAGATCGACCAGCGACCGCGCGCCATACGCCGCCGCGAACAACGTCAACATCACCACGAGAAAGCGATGGTGGATGGAGAATTTGAGGATGCGCTCGAGCATGGGGCGGAAGTTGCCAGTGGCCAGTTGGTAGTTGCCAGTGGAAGAGGCTAATCGGCGGCGGGCTTGGCCAGTTGGGCTTTAAGAATGAACGCCCCCGAAGTGACCACCTTGTCCTTCGAATTAAGCCCAAACAGAATCGGCACCTTCCCCTTCGCGGGCGTCCCCGTAATGACCGGCTTGATGCCAAACGTATTCGGCTCGTCCTCGTCGGGCACAAAAACCACCGGCACCCCATTGACCGTCTGCACCGCATCCTGCGGAAGCGCAATCACCGGCTCTGCGTCGGCCGGCTGAGGCAGATCAAACTCCGCCTCGGCAAATAGTCCCGGCTTCCACCCCGCCTGATCCCCCTTGATCGCAACCCGCACCTGAACCGTCCGCGTCGTCGGGTCGATCGCCGCCGCAACATACGCCACCGTGCCGGCAACCTCCTGACCCCCCGCCGCGACCCGGACATCCGCGCCTCGCGCGACATCCTTCAGCCGCCCTTCCGGCACATCCGCAATCACCCACAGCGTCCCCAGATCAGCCAAAACAAATAGCGGCTCCTTGTCCGGGCTCACCAGCTGGCCGAGCGTCACATTTCGCTCGATCACCTGCCCCGCGATCGGAGCATGTACGGTGTAGCGCGGCTCAACGCTCCCCGTCTTCGTCAGCTTCTCGATCCCCGCGTCCTCCATGCCCAGAAGATGGAGCTTCCGCACCGACGCCGCCAACGATTCCTCCGCCGACTTCAGCGCGGACCCAGCCGCGCGCCACTCCGCCTCCCGCTTTTGCACCTCGGCAAGGGCAATTCCTTCGCTCTTGTCAAACAGCGTCTTCGCCCGATCGTAGGCGGTCTTCGCCGGTTGCACCGCCGACGTTGCAGCATCGACCGTCGTGCGCTTCAGCAGAAAATCGCTCTGCGCCTCGCCAAGATCGTTCGATAGGATGACCAGCAGATCGTCCCCCTTCTTGATCGAATCACCCAGCTTCGCTTTGACGTCCATCACGCGCCCGGCAACCTGCGGCCCGACATTCGCCATGCCCTCAGAGTTAAAGGCAACCCGCGCCGGCGTCGTAAACGTCGGCGTAAACGCGTGCGCAAACACTTTCTTCACGGTGATGTGAAACTTCTCGATGGCCACCGGGTCAATCTTCGCCTTTGGCCCCTCCGGCTCCGCCTGCGTCGTGGCGGGAGCACCGGCCGCCTTCGGCTTGTCGTCAGCGTCAGGGCCGTGGGGATGACACGACATCGCGATCAAAGTCAGACAGAGCGCGGCGGTCAAACGGGCCTTCGGAATGGTGATGATGAATTTCATGGCTTTGCACTCATGTCGCCGCCTCCAACGGCCTTGACCAGGCGAAGGTACGCGACCGCCGCCTTCTGCCGAAGCTCGATCACCTTCTCCTTGGCGTCCTGCAGATCCTGCTCCGCGATGATCAACGTCGTGAGGTCCGCCTCGCCTGCGCGGTAAGAAGCCTGAGCCTGCTCGTGCCGCTGCTCCTGAAGCGGGAGTAGCTGGTCGCGCGTCTTGGCTAACGCCGTCTGCGCGAGCTGGAAGGTCGCATTCGCCTTCCTGACATCCTCGACCACCAGCCGCCGCGCCTGCGCCAGCTCGTGCCGCGCCCCGATCACTTCCGCCTTCACTCGATCTCGCCGCGAGTTCCCAAGATCAAAAATCGGCAGCGGCGCCGAAACCGCCGGGCCTCCCGACCACACAATATCTTTCTCCGCCTCCGCACCAACCTGCGCCGTAACGAACGGCGACCACCGCGCCAAAGCCACCTCGTCTTGCAGCGCCGACAGCTCCCAAAGCTTCGACTGGATCTCCGGCCGAGCCTTCAGCGCCGACGTGATCAGCGCCGGCTCCCCCACCTCCAGCCGCGCCGGCGGATTCCACGCCTCCAGAACCCAATCCGTCGCACCTGATGGTCGACCCAGAACCCGCGCCAGCGTCAGTCGATCCTGCACGCGCGCAAGCTCCTTGATCGCCACATCCGCCTCGAGCTGCACGCGCTGCGCATCGAGCGTAAGCACGTCCAGCCGCGTGCCCTCTCCCGCGTTCTTCCTCGATCGCGCCACGTCCGCCAGCTTTTCAATCAGCTTCAATCGCTCGGCCAGCACGACAAACACATCCTCATTCGACCGCACCGCGACGAACGTCTCCTGCGCCTCCACGATCGTGTTCAGCACGACGATCAGCGCATCCGCCGTCACCGCCCGCAGGTGCTTGTCCGCCGCGCGAACCGCCGCCGGCCGCCGCAGGATCGCCACCAGGTCCTCGGCAATCGACGGCGTAATAATCGGCGACTCATGCCGAAACCGCACCACCAGCGTCACCACCGGATTCGGCAGCAGCCGCGACTGATCCGCGTCCGCCTCGGCAATCCGCACCTTCGCCAACGCCGACTGAATCTCCGGGCTGCTCGTCAGCGCCTGCCGAATGGTCTGCTCGAGCGTCAGCGTCGCCGGTAGCGCCGCCCCGTCATCCAGCGGCTCCGCTTCCGTGCGAAATTCCAGCGGCGCCCCCGCAACCGCGGCAACCTGCGCGTGCCAATCCGAGCGCGGCGCGGGCGATTGGCAACCGGTGACGATAAACAGCAAAAGAACTATACCTGGCAGAGTCGATCGCATCAGATCCGCCGATGGTAGTCGGTTGCTATGAAAGCTCAATGAAACACAGTGCTCCCGCATCGGGCGCCATTCCACCGGCTGGCGCGGTCCCAGTGGCACAGCATCTTGCCGCTCGCTGTTGAACGAATCGCCGTCCATCGGTTAGAACGGACGTGGTCAGCACGTCCAGTGAGCCGCAACGGCTGCGAGGGATCATGGCATCAGCACGCACCATCGAAGTTCGCGACGGCGAGGGACACGTCCTGCTCTTTCCCTTTGCCTCCGAGCGCGCCGTCGTCGGGCGCGGCACCGACGTCGAAGTCCGCCTCGACCACGGCATGATCTCCCGACGCCACGTCGAGTTCTGGCGCGAGCCCGGCACCGGCCGCATTCGCGTCAAGGACCTCGGCAGCCGCAACGGCACCCTCGTCAACGGCCAGCCCGTCACCGAGCACTGGCTCCCCGCCGGTCAGGCCGTCACCATCGGCCCCTTCGAGATCACCGTCATCGGCGATGACCCGTCGCGCAAGGTCGCGCCAAAGCCCGCCTCGCTCTCGATGTCGACGCGCATCATCCTCGCCGAGCACGCCGGCCGCATCAGCACCCTGCGCGAACATCAGCCCCCGCGCGTCGATGCCGCGCACCTCACGACGCTGTCGGAATTGAGCCAGTCCTTACTCACCGAAAAAGACGCCACCGCCCGCCTCGGGCTGTTGTGCCAGTTGATGATCGGTCAACAATTCCACGGCCGCTGGGCCGCCGTCGTGCGCCTCGCCCTGGCCCAGCCCGACGACCCGCCCGTCCCACTGTGTGAAGCTCACGCCAAATACGGCACCGTCGAACCCTACCTCTCACGAGGCGCACTACGCACCGTCCGCGAGACCGGTGAAGCCGTCCTCGCCGCCAACGTCGGCGTCCCCGCGGCCGCGGTCAACGTCGAAATGTCCATCTCTCCCAACGTGATGGCACTTGCCGCCGTCGCCTGCCCCCTCGCCCGAACCGCCGAACATCTCGACCTGCTCTACGTCATGCTGCCCCCCGCCTTCGGCAGCCCTGAATGGCTCGCCCTGACCAGCCTCGCCGTCAAGCAGCACCAGCAGGCCGAATCTGCCTGGGCCGACCGCAAGCGCGCCGAAGAAGCCGCCGGCGTCGAACGCGAGCTCAAGCGCGCCACCCAAATCCAGCTGCGCCTCGTCCCCAGGGAACCAAAGTTCAACGGCCTCGACGTCGCCATCGGCTTCGTCCCCTGCCGCTGGGTCGGCGGCGACTACGTCGATGCCGTCCAGATGCTCGACGGCCGCGTCCTCCTCACCATCGCCGACGTCTGCGGCAAGGGCCTCCCCGCCGCTCTCGTCGCATCAAGCGTCCACACCATGGTCCGCGCCAGCGTGCTCGGCGGCCTCGGGCTCGCCACGCTGATGGAGAACCTCAACCAATACCTCTCGCAGATGCTGACCGAAGATTGCTTCGTCACCATGGTCGCCGCCGCCGTTGACGTCAAAGCCGGCACCATCGAAGTCGTCAATGCCGGCCATCCGCCCCCGCTGCTGATACACCCCGGCCAGCAGACGATCGCCATGGAGTTCGGCGTCAACAGCCCGCTGGTCTGCGAAGAAACGCCCCTGTTGACGCGCACCTATTCCATCGCCCCCGGCCAGATGCTCGCCCTCTACACCGACGGCCTCTCCGAGCAGTGGGACGACAGCCACGAACAACTCGGAATCGCCGGCCTCACCCGCGAGCTCTCCGAGATCATCGCCGACCCCGGCATGTCCGCCCACGCCGCATCCCGCGAGCTATCCCGCCGCCTCGATCTGCGCCTCGGCGGCAGGCAGCCCGATGACGACCGCACCTTCCTGCTCGCGCGCCGCCTGTAGCCGCAACTCGTTTTGGCTTGATCCCCCCCGCCGCCCCGCTTACATTAGCAGCCCATCGCCTGCCCAGGGGTGTGGGGGGGGTGGGACGCCCTCTTTTCCGGAGCCGACCGAATGAGCACGTCGTTCACCATCCATCAGCAGGAGCCGTATACCGTCATCGAGTTCAAGAACCCCTCGATGATGGACCCGGCCGAGCTGGAGCGGATTGCTCAGGATCTCTACCACCTCATCGAAGCCGAAGACCGTCGCAAGATCATCCTCGACTTCGAAAAAGTCCAGTACATGTCCAGCCAGGCCCTCGGCATCGTCATGGCCATGCGCAAGAAGATGGCCGCCCTCAAAAACAGCAAGCTCATTCTGTGCAGCGTCTGCCCCCCTCTCCAGCAATTGCTGAAGATCACCGGCCTGGAAAAGCTCCTCACCATCAAGCCCACCCAACGCGAAGCCGTAAAGGTCGTGGCTTAGCGAGTGATGGGGAGCACGTCGGCGACTCGGTGGTTGACCTTAACGGCTGTAACGATCGCGGCGGAAAAAAAGTCACGTCCGATTAAGTCGGAGCATCGCGTGCGGCACGACCGATATGTAAATTTTCATTTTCAGGCCTGAAAACTCGCTTCTTGCCCGCGCGGCACGTCTTGATAACGAGTTCAATGTTCGATCGCGTCGACGAGATGGAGCATCCGGTGCGCGCGATGGAGCATCCGGTGCGCGGGATGGAACGTCCGGTGCGCCTGATGGAGCATCCGGTGCGCGCGATGGAGCACCCGGTGCGCTGGATGAAACATGTGGTGCGCGGGATGGAGCGCCCGGTGCGCGGGATGGAGCATCCGGTGCGCGGGATGAAACATGCGGTGCGCTCGGTTGGCTATCCGGTGCCCCCACGGCAGCCGCCGACGTGAGCGGTCCGCAGCGTACTACGGACTCTACCAGACTCGTCGACGCGGCGCGCGATTATCCGCCGCCAACGTGCAGGACGATCAGCACGAAGCTCGCAACGAAGGCGGCCAAAACGAGCGGCACTTGGGGCTTCGGCAGCCGTTGTTGCTCTTTGGCGTGTTCGATCAGCTGGAGCGCTAATTTTGCGCAGGACTCGCAGATGTAAGCGTCGGGACCCATAGCAAATGGGCCGCGCTCTTGCTCGTCACGGCCACAGAAGCTGCAAACATCTAGAGGACGATTATTCATCGCTGCTCCTTGAGGCGTAGCGTCCGCTGGTCCTTACGCGGACCATTTCCCGACCCGACCCAACGGCTCCGCTACTTATACCACATCATGCCGAACGATCGCCGCGCCTCCCGCCCCGGCGGCACGTTTTTCTTCACGCTCGTCACCTGCCGGCGAGCCACGGTTCCTCTGCGGCGACCTCGCCCGCCCATGGCTCCGGCGGGCGATCGACTCCTGCCGCGCCGTCGCCCCGTTCGCGATCGGACAATGAAGCAGTTCGCTGGGTGAAGGTAACACTTCACCCGCTTGCAACGTTCGGCGCTTGTACGGTAGCGCGATCCGTCCGGATGTTGTACATCATGGGCTCTGAGGCACGCGACGCAACAAGCCGAGTTCGACACGCTGCTGGCGGCGCTGCTTCGCGGCGCGCT
>JBBRIN010000246.1:0-6192 GCA_038221115.1 Tepidisphaerales bacterium | reverse complement strand
CCTGCCTCCACTGAACCCTGAACCCTGAACCCTATGCCAGAACCCGTCATCGAATTCACCAACGTCTACAAGAAGTTCGCCCGCGGCGAGCAGCACAACAGCCTGCGCGACTTCATCCCGGCCCTGGCGCGCCGGCTCTTTCTCCGCAACAAGGTGAAGAAGGATGCGCTGAAGGGCCAGGAATTCTGGGCCGTCCAGGGCGTCTCCTTCTCCCTCAAAAAGGGCGAGTCGATGGGGATCATCGGCCCCAATGGCTCGGGCAAATCCACCACCCTCAAGCTCCTCAGCGGCATCCTTCGACCCGACAGCGGGACCTACAAGGTCAGCGGCCGCCTCAGTGCGCTGATCGAAGTCGGCGCGGGATTCCACCCCGATCTGACCGGCCGCGAGAACATCTACCTCAACGGCTGCATCCTCGGCATGACCCGCAAGGAGGTCGCCGCCAAGTTCAACCAGATCGTGGAGTTCGCCGGCGTCGAAGAGTTCATCGATACGCCGGTGAAGCGCTACTCCAGCGGCATGGCCGTCCGCCTTGGATTCGCCGTCTCCGCGTTCATTGAGCCAGACGTCATGCTCGTCGACGAAGTGCTCGCGGTTGGCGACACCGAGTTCCGCAACCGCTGCCTGAACCGCATGAACAAGATGTTGCGCAACGGCGTGACGATGATCCTTGTCAGCCACAACCTCTCTGAGGTTCGCAATCTCTGCCAGACGTGTTTGATGCTCTACAAGGGCCAAACGCTCATGCAGGGCGACACGCCGAAGGTCATCGAGGAATATCACCGCATCGTCGGCGAGCGCATCAAGGCCGAGCAGGACAAGCAGGCCGCCGAAGAGCTGAAGGACAAACCTGAAGCCGCCGTCGCCCTCACCGTGTGCGAGCTGTTAGACGCGGCGGGCAACGTGGCCGAAGTCTACGGCACCGGCGACTCGCAGACCCTGCGCATCCACTACCATGCCCGCCGGCGCATCGAGCAGCCCCAGTTTCACGTCGAGCTGCTCTGGGCCGCCGAGGATTACGTCGCCGCCGTCTGCAGCACCAAAGCCCACCGCATCACCCTTGGCCCCATCGAAGGACGCGGTTATGTCGATCTGAAGATCCACCAGTTGCTCACTGAGCCAAACGTTTATGCCTGGAACATCTCGCTGAGTGACGGCGCCACCAATCAGCCGTTGGACACGATGCCCAAGGTTCGGTTCGTCGTGAACGAGTTACTCCCCATCCCTGGCATTTTTGGTCTCGCCCACGACTGGTCGCAGCCCGTCGCCGAAACCCAGCCCGCCCCGGGCGTCGCAAGCCGCGACGACGCCCGCGACCGAGCGGCTTGAATCCGTAATGCCGAAGCAAGGTTACGATAAATCGTTCAAAAAGTGTCTCATTTTGTCTCATTATGTCGCATGAGCCGTCCAATCCAGTCCCCGCCGTCTCCATCGGCATCCTCACGCGAAACGCCGGCAACCTGTTCCACCGGGTGATGGACGCACTCCACGCCCAGCAAGCGCCCTTCCCCTTCGAGATCGTCGTCCTCGACTCCGCCAGCAAGGACGGCACCGACACCTACGCCGCCGCCCATGGCGCCCGCGTCGTTCCCTATCGCCCCAAAAAGTTTCGCTTCGGCGAAGCCCGCGACGTGCTCTTCGAGAACTGCCGTGGCGACGTTCTCGTGACCATCAGCCAGGACGTCGTCCCCGCCTCCAATACCTGGCTCGCCGAGCTGACCGCCCCCATTTTTGCCAACACCGCGGACGCCGCGATCGGCGAACAGGCCGAGCCCCCCGGCACGTACACCTTCTATTGGGATTACCACGGCTCCTGGCTCCGCTCGGTCGCCATCCAGTTCGACCGCCACTACGGCCGCATCGGACTGAGCTGCGCCAACCTCGCCATCCGCCGCCCCGTCTGGGAAAAGCTCAAATTCGGCGACTGCGAAGCGGTCGAAGACCGCGCCATGCAGATCAAGCTCCACCAGAACGGCCTGCGCATGACCCAGGTAAAGGAAGCCGTCAGCTATCACGGCCACGACTACACCTGGAAGCAGCTCTACGATCGCAATGGCAGCTTCGCGTACGGCTGGGCCAAGTTAGGCTGGCCTTACACCTTCGGCAGATTGGTGCGCGATCTGGTTCAACCCGGGCGATATGCCATCATCGCCGACGCCTTCATCAAACGCCGCCTCCGAAGCTGGAAAGAGTTCTTCTTCCCGATCACCATGTGCTTCATCCAATGGCATGGAAGCAGGAGGAGAAGTTGGTAGTTGATCATTGATCGTTGATAGTCACACATGCGAATCGGGTACCTCATCAGCTCCTTTCCCTGCACCAGCGAGACGTTCGTCGTGAATGACATTCGCGGGCTGGAGGCGCTCGGCCATGACGTGACGGCCATTGCGCTCGCGGGCGCGGATCCCGATACTGTCGACAACCCGAACTATTCCATCAAGGGAAAGATCGTCCGGGTGAAGGGGCTGGGGACGCCGCTTCTTCGCAAGGTCCAGAAGCTGACCGCCCGCCAGCGCCTTCTCAAGCGCCGCGGCGCCATCTTCGAGCATCTCTATAACGACAAGCCGGAAATGGTCCCCCACGAGTTGTGGATCGACCGCCTTACCTGGGACGCCGCGCTCGAGCAGATCGACCGCGAACGACTCGACTTCCTCTACGTGCACTTCGCGATGCGGCAGCTTCTGCTCGGCTATCACGCGTCGCGCCTGCTGCAGATCCCCCTCGCTATCACCCTTCAGGCGCACGACATCTTCGTCAACCCGCTCAGTAAGTGGTTCCCGCACACGCTGGGGCAGTGTGCGTTCATCGTGACGGTCAGCCATTACAACCGCGAGACCATCCTGAAGCTGGCACCCAACCTCGATGCCCTCCGCGTACACGTTCTGGCCAATGGCATCGACGTCGAGGGGTTCAACGCCCGGTATCACCCGCCGCACAAGCCGTTCCGCTTCGCGTCCACCGGCCGGCTTGTCGAGATCAAAGGGTTCCACGTCCTCGTCGAGGCGGCCGGGATCCTCGCCCGAAAGCGCCGCGACTTTATCGTGCAGATCGTCGGCGAAGGACCTCTGCGCGAGTCGATCGAAAAGCGCATCACCGCCCTGGGCATCGCCGACGTGTTTCAACTACTGGGCCGGCGCGACGCTACGTTCCTCAAGGAATGGCTCCCGCAACAGGACTGCTTTACGCTGCCGTGCGTCGTTGCCCGCGACGGCAATCGCGACGGCATGCCGTTGGCGCTGCGGGAAGGGATGGCATGCGGCCTACCCGCTTTGTCCACCCAGCTCATCGGCCTCCATGAAACCGTCTCCCCGGGCACCGGCTATCTTGTAACGCCTGAAGATCCCGAGGCGCTGGCTCAGGGGATGGAGCGGCTGATGGACCTTCCGCCCGACGAGCACGCAGCCATGGCCCGCGCCGCGCGGCACAAGGCCGAGACCGAATTCTCGCTCATGCACGAGGTCCGCGAATTGGAACGGTGGATGATCGAGGCAATCGAGAGCCGCCGACCGATAGAGGAGAAGCCCGTTCACGCAGTTGGCTAACGCACCATGTCCGATCTTGTCTCTGCCATCATCCCCACCTACAACCGCGCGCGGTTTCTGCCGCGCTCGTTGCAGAGCGTGGCCGAGCAGGACTATCGGCCGATCGAGTGCATCATCGTGGACGATGGCAGCAAGGATAACACCGCCGACCTGATCCCCGCGCAGAAGCAGATGCTCGCCGCGGCCGGCATCGAGCTGACTTACGTTCAACAGAAGAACGGCGGCCCCGCCCGGGCTCGAAACAACGGCATCTCCCTGTCGAAGGGCGACTACATCGCCTGCCTCGACAGCGATGACCTTTGGAAGCCCACCTTCCTGACCACGATGCGCCGCCTCCTCGATGCCCACCCCGCTGCCGGGATGGCGTTCGGTGGGTATCTCTGCATCGACACTGACGAGGTGATGCTCGGCGAGCGCCCCACCGGCCTACCACCGCAACCCAACGAGGGTGTCCTTCAGAGTCCCTTTCCCGGCATCATGGACTACATGCCCACCGGCACCCCGTGCGTCATGATGCGGCGCGCCGTGCTCGACGACGTCGGGCTCTTCGACCCCGACTTCCACGTCGGCGAGGACTGGGATCTCTGGTACCGCATCAGTAAGAAATACGACTTCGCCTATTGCCTCACCGGGCTCACCTGCTGCCGCGATCATCCCAACAACATGCCCAAGTACGACGCCAGCGCGATTGCCGACAAGGCCAAGCTGATTCTCAAGCACCTGCCCGATGTGCACGATCCCGCGATGCGCGACGAGCAGATCTGGCGGCTGCGCAGCGAACTGGTTCTCCTCCAGGAACAGCTCTTGCGCGAACGCCGCGAAGCGAACGGGTACACGCCTTTGCTCGAGCACGATCTCGCCCCCGATTCAATGCGCTATCGCATCGGCTCTGTCATGCGCCGCCAACCCAAATGGATGGGCGGCGCCTACGCCAGGATCGTTCGCATGATGGGCAGCCTCCAACGCGCCCCTCGCAGTCGGGTGGTTCCGCCCAAGCCGTTGGAGCTAACGTAACCAGATGCTTCGGAGTACCTCAGCATGACACCCGAGCATCCCGAACTTTTGGGGCTCCAGGGCCGGCGGCTGCTGATGGTCGCCCATGCCAACTCCGCCCACACCGGGCGCTGGGCGCGATATTTCCAGGATCAGCAGGGAATGAGCGTCCGGGTTGTCTCCCCAACGCCGGACGCGATCGCGGGCATTGAGACCATCCATTTGCCCGGTCCGCGGCGCTGGTATCACCGCCTTAAGGGCCTGCATCTATATCTCGATTATCCGCGCTGGCGTCGCCTCCTCGCCGAATTCGCGCCGGATATCGTTCACGTCCACTACCCCGACGGTGGCGGACGAAATCGCTTCTATTTCGATTCGGTAAGCCAAAAGTTGATCACTTCAACCTGGGGCAGCGAAGTCACCGAGAGCCCGGAGTTCCCGCTGAGCGACAAGCACAAGGCCGGCGTCCGCGCGATCCTTGACCGTTCCGCCGTCGTCACCGCGACGACGCGATTTCTGGCCGAGGCCACCGCTCGCTACTGCGCCATCGGCAAACCAATCCACGTGATCCCCTTCGGCGTCGATTGCGACCTGTTCCAGGCCAGCTCCACGCCGCGGCCAAACAACGAAATCCGCCTGGGTTTTTTCAAGAACCTGGAACGCAAGTACGGCCCGGAGGTGCTCGTCGAAGCTTTCGCGACCATCGCCAATCAATGTCCAAATGCACGACTCACCCTCGCTGGCAAGGGAGATATGACGAACGTGCTGAGAGCCCAGGTTGCGAAGTTAGGCCTGTCCGATCGAGTCGATTTCCCCGGTCGTCTCCCACATGAGCAAATGGTCGCCGCGATGCAGGCCACCGACATCTTCATGATGCCCAGCACCTGCCAGGAAAGTTTTGGCGTCGCCGCGATTGAAGCATCCGCCTGTGAGGTGCCGGTGGTGGCCACGCGGGTAGGGGGGGTGCCTGAGGCGGTGGTGGATGGCGACACCGGCATACTGGTCCCCGCTTTTGATGCGCGGGCGCTCGCCGAAGCGTGCATGGCCCTGATTCGCGACCCAGCGCGGCGCGCGGCGTTGGGTCGCCGGGGCCGCCAATTCGTGCTCGATAACTACCAATGGCACGCCAACGCGGCCACAATGGCGTCGGTTTATCGGCAATTGCTTGCCGGTGAACCCGTTCGCACGCCGCGTATGATTCTGGCGGGAACGTCCGGCTTTTCAGCCGATAATGAGCTAAAGCCGGCCGCCAGGGGTTCCAAAGGTCCACAAGGGCTTGCCCCACAAGGTGTTTCGGCGGAAAAGTACGAGGGTTGAATGAGGCGGTGACCGGCCGACGCCGGTCCCGCGCGCGTTCTCCGCCACCTAGGGATCCCACCGCCTTGGACCGCACGTTGCTCTTCCTGGCCTACTTCTTCCCCCCGCGCGGCGGCGCCGGGGTGCAGCGCTCCGTTAAATTCGCCAAATACCTCCCGCACTTCGGGTGGAAGCCGCTGGTCATCGCCCATGGCGGCATGGCCGACAACGCCAGCGGCGTCATGGACCCGACGCTCCTGGCCGACCTCCCTCCCGAACACATCGTCCGTTACACGGCGCTAATGCAGGGGGAAAAGGACAGCTACTACCGTGCCCAGAAGAAGTGGCGTCAGCCTCTGTT
>JBBRIN010000245.1:0-6220 GCA_038221115.1 Tepidisphaerales bacterium | reverse complement strand
CGCCGGCTTCATGCACCTGGCCGATTTCGACGAGGCGCTCGTCGGCGGGCGCATCTGGTCCGACACTGACCAGATCAACCAGCGCATGGCCGACCTGACCGACCACATGGAAACGGTCATCCAGAAGTACCTCCGCAACGAGTTCGACACGATCGACGATTACAACGCGCAGGCCGGCGAGCTGGCCGAGCCCTACCGCTTCCTGGTCATCGCCGACTTTCCCGTGAGCTTCGAGGCCGACGCGCTGCGCCGCCTGAGCAGCATCGCCAGCAGCGGCGCCCGCTGCGGCGTCTATACATTGATCGCGCGCGATCTTCGCCAAACCGTCGGCGGCGGCACTTACCTGGACGACCTCAGCGCCCACAGCGCCGTCATCACCCAGGACCCCGGCACCGACATCTTCTATTGGAAGGACGATGTCTTCAGGCAGTTCCCGCTGAAGCTCGACCCGCCGCCCGGCGAGGAGACGCTCACCAGCATCCTCCAGGTGGTTGGCCGCAACGCCAAGGAGGCCAAGCGCGTCGAGGTCCCTTTCGACACGATCGCGCCACGGTTGGACGATTTCTGGACTTTGCAGAGCAACGACGAGCTGAAGGTCGCCATCGGGCGCACGGGCGCGACCCGTTTGCAGATGATGCGCCTCGGCAAGGGCGTCGCGCAGCACATGCTGATCGCCGGCAAGACCGGTTCCGGCAAGTCCACGCTCCTGCACGCGCTCGTCACCAACCTGGCGATGTGGTACTCGCCCGATGAGGTAGAGCTGTACCTGATCGACTTTAAGAAGGGCGTCGAGTTCAAAACGTACGCAACGCATCAGTTGCCGCACGCCCGCGCCATCGCTGTCGAAAGCGACCGCGAGTTTGGCCTCTCGGTGTTGCAGCGCCTCGATGCCGAGCTATCCCGCCGCGGCGATCTGTTCCGCCGCGCCGGCGTTCAAGACCTCAACAGCTATCGATCGGCCGAGCCCGGCGAGGTCATGCCGCGCACGCTGCTGATCATCGACGAGTACCAGGAGTTCTTTTCCGAGGACGACAAGCTTGCGCAAGACGCCTCGCTATTGCTCGACCGCCTCGTCCGCCAGGGCCGCGCATTCGGCGTTCACGTGCTCCTCGGTTCGCAGACCATCGGCGGCTCATCCGGCCTGCCGCGCAGCACCATCGGCCAGATGGCCGTCCGCGTCGCCCTGCAAACCTCCGAGGCCGATTCGCAATTAATCCTCGGCGACGGCAACTCCGCCGCCCGGTTGCTCTCGCGCCCCGGGGAAGCCATCTACAACGATCAAGGCGGCCTCGTCGAAGGCAACAGTCCCTTCCAGGTCGCCTGGCTCCCCGACGAAGGCCGCGATATTTACCTCGAGCGCGTCAATAGAAAGCTTGCGGAATTCATCGCCAAAAAGAAACGCCGCCCCGATGCCCCCGTCGTCTTTGAAGGAAACGCCCCCGCCAACATCCGCACCAACGAGAAGCTGAGTGCCTTGGTGAAGGCCGCCGCCTGGCCGGCGCAGGCAAGCCAGCCGCAGGCGTGGCTCGGCGATCCCGTCGCCATCCGCGAAGCCACGTCGATCACGTTCAAGCGCCAAAGCGGCGCGAACCTGATGATCATCGGCCAGCAGGAAGAATCCGCCATCGCCATCACCGCCGCCGCGCTGGTCAGTCTCGCCGCCCAGCACAAACCCGGCGCCGCCGAGTTCTGGGTGCTCGACGGCAACGCCCCCGATTCTCCCTTTGCCGGCGTCTTCGCCATGCTCAAGTCTCTGCTCCCCCACGACCTCAAGCTCGTCGAGTATCGCCAGGTGCCCGAAGCCATGACCGAGCTTGCCGGCGAGCTCTCCGAGCGCGTCGCCGGATCCGAAGGCGGCCCCAATATCTACCTGATCATCTACGGCTTGCAGCGCTATCGAGCACTTCGCAAAACCGAAGAAAGCTTCAGCTTCTCGACGAGTGACGAGGAAAAGAAGCCCCAGACCGACAAGCAGTTCGCCGAGCTGGTGCGCGAGGGGCCCAACCACGGGATGCACATCATCACCTGGGTGGACACCCCGGCCGCCATCGACCGCACGATCGACCGCGGCATGATGCGCGAGTTCGACAATCGCGTGCTGTTCCAGATGAGCGCGTCCGATTCCAGCAACCTGATCGACTCGCCCGCCGCCAACAAGCTCGGCTTCTATCGCGCGCTCGCCTACAGCGAAGAACAGGGCTTCATGGAGAAATTCCGGCCCTACGCGATGATGGACCACGAATGGCTCGCCGACCTGAAGCAAAGCTTCGCCCGACGCGCTGCTGCGCCCAAGTAACCGGCGCGGGCCGCTCATTCCCCAACTGCCCCTCAGACCTAGGTAAAGTTCCTACTTCAGATGCAGTACCTAATCCGCCCAGACGGTCATTGGAACTGTCGCGCGCGGGTGTTAGATTCCCCGCGTGGTCGAGACAATTGAGCGTCACGGGCAGCCCCCCGCCTGTGGCCGTCGCGACCTGCCGGGTGCCTTGTCACCCGGAATACCCCGTTCTGTGTGGCGGGATTTTTCCCGGACCTCGCCACGCAGTCTCTCGCAGCCTGGAATACCCTCTCCAGGCTGCGTTTTTTTTGCGCAGGCGTTTCGCTTACGCTGCCGCGATGGTCGAGTTCGGCTTCGATGCCACGTTCTGCGGAAGGGCTGCCGCCCGCGTGAAGCATTCCACCGCCGCATCGACCTCGTTGACCGCCTTCAGGCATTTGCCGAGGTCCTGCAACCGCCCGATCAGGTTCGGGTGTTTCCCTCCATACACCGCTTCGTCGATCGCCAAAGCGCGCTCCAGATGGCGGCGAGCAGCCGGCGCATCCCCGACCTCGAGCAGAAGCTGTCCCAGATGCGACACATCGCGCGCCACGTCAGGATGATTTGGCCCGTACACGATTTCATCGATCACCAGCGCCCGCGTGTACTGCGCCCGCGCCGCCGCATGGCTCCCCTGAAGCCGCAGCACGTCCCCAAGGTTCAGCAGAATGCTCGCCACATCTGGATGGTTCGGGCCATAGGCTCCGTGCGCCGACCCCAGCGCCCGCTGAAGCATCTCCCACGCGCCCTCCAGCTCGCCGGCCAGCATTTTCAGGTAACCGAGGTTGTTCAGGATCGACGCCACATTCGGATGGCTCGGCCCCAGCTTCTCCTCGTAGATGCGCAGCGCCCGCTCAAACTGCTCGCGCGCCAGGTCCTTCTCCTCCAGGCGCGCCAGACACAGGCCATAATTGTTCAAAATCTCCGCGACGTGCGGGTGGGTCGCGCCGTACGTCCGCTCATCCAGGTGCAGCGCCCACTCCAGGCTCTGCCGCGCTCCGCCCAATTCCCCCAACCGAAGCAGCACCCGCCCCAGGTTGTTCGCGATCGCGCTGACGCGCGGGTTCTCTTCCCCGTAAATGCGATAGGCGATTGCCAGCGACTGGTCCAGCGCGACGCGCGCCTGCTCGTAGCGCGCCGTCTTAAAGAGGCATTGCCCCACCTGGTTGAGCAGCGTCGCCGCCGCCGCGATCGTCACATCGGTATGTTGCGCGTATTCCACCGCCGCCATCGCGTGCGGCAGCATCGCCGCGCTCGCCGACCATGTGCGCGGGTCGTTGGCGTCAAAGCGAAACGCCCGGTCCATCATCCGCAGCGCCTTGTGCGCCCACTCCGTCCGCTGATCGTGCGACAGGCGCTGCCGGCCCAGCGCCCCTACCACCGGCTGCATCGAAATGATCGATCCCTTCACGTCCACCAGCGAATAGCGCATCAGCGCCCCGACCGCCTCGTCCAGATACGCCGGGCTCGCAACCGTCGAGCCGAGCGTATCTCCCAGCAAATCAGGCGCGACGGTGAGCCACGATTTTTGAAATCCATCCGGCGCCACGAACGACAGCAGGTGAAGCAATTCCGCCGAAGCGGGCGATGCCGACTCCAGCTCCCGGAACGACAGCTCCAGGCTCATCGACACCGTGTCCGGCCGATCATCCGTCGGGCGGCCGCGCTGAAGAAGCTCCGCCCAGTGGCGCTCGAACCGGCGCAGGTAATCGTCAAAGCCGATGTTGGACTGCTCGATCAGCGCCGCCGCCTGGTCCAGCGCCAGCGGGAGGTCCCCCAACGCCTTGGCCAGTTGCCCCGCGGCCAACAGCGATTCCGACTTTCGACCCGCCCGTTCCCGCAGCAGGTGGATCGACTCCTGCCGCTCCATCGGCGGCACCGTCACCACCGATCCCACCGCCCGCCAGTTCGGGTTTCGGCTCGTCACCAACGCGTGCCCCTCGTGCGCCTTTGGCAGGCATTCCGTGACCAACCCGGGATCCGAAGTCCCATCAAAAATCAGCAGCCACCCCGGCCGCGCCGCAAGCTCGCGGCGCAGCGCCTCGCGCGTGGACTGCGGGTTTCGTTCCGGTGAATTCGGGAAGAACTCGCGCAACAGCGCCGCGCAATCCACATGCAGCGTCGCCTCCGTCGCCGCATGAATCCACCAGACCAGCGGGTACTCGTCGCGATGCCGATAGGCGTACTCCACCGCCACCTGCGTCTTGCCGATCCCCGCCGGCCCGACCAGCACCTGCGTGCGCGCGGTAGGCCGCGTAGCGCCGCTTCCCGCGGCGGTCGGCTTGCGAAATCGTTCGTATAGATCTTGAAGGAGCTGATCGCGCCCCGTGAAGTGGGCCTGCCGGTTCATCGGCACCAGCCATAAAGGCCCTATCGCGGCGCGGGACAGGCGGTCCGGCCGGGGCGACATTGGCCCTGTAGAAAACGACATCGAGTCAAGGTCATCCAGCATGTGGCTCCCTGTCGTAGGGCACTGTCGCGTCATCTCCCCATCGAGACGCCGCTCCCACATCTTAACGACGCACGGACGGCGAGGCGAGGAAAACACGCGACGGATCGATTTCATCCCCCCTGCCTGCACTGCGTGGTTCGGCAACAACGATGTTAGCGAAAGAACGGGCGGAAGTCCCGCGAGATTGGCAGCGACTCATTGCGCCGCCCGAATCGCCTCCCAGAGATCCTGCAGGTCCAGCCGCAGCGTCACCGCCACCCCCTTGCGATTGTAATAATCCGTCTTGGCGACCCGCGCCTTGTCCAGCGCCGCGGTAACAGCATCCCGAACGCGCGGGTTCTGCTCCGCCGCCTTCCCCACCGTCAGCCCCTTGTTGAGCTCCAACCCGTTGATCCGATCCGCCAGCTTGTGACGCGCCTCCGCCTCCGCCTCGCGCGCTCCCTTCAGCTTGAAATCCGGCACGTCGGCAATCCCTTCTGACTCCAGCCGATCGTTCACCCAATCCGGCGTGCGACCAAGAACCAACCGCGTACTCCGGCCGTCGTTTGCTGTCGGCACCGCATTCCCCACGGCCGGCGTCGCCGTGGCAGACGACCGCCCCGTCGGGCTCGCCATCCGCTTCTCAAAATCCTCCCGCACCGCCGCCCAACCCGCCTCATCTTTCGGGATCGGCAGCGTCGAATACTTCGTCACCGCCCGGCGAAACACCTCAAAGCACCCGTTCGGCGTCCCCGCCATCGTCAGGTCCACCTGAAGATCGCGGCGATAATCCAAGCGCACGATCGGCCGATTTTCCAGCCAATCCACGACCTCGTCCTTCACCTTCGGCTCCGCCAGCGCATCGCCGACCGTCTTCCCCTTCGCCAGCTCGATCGATCGCACGCTCGCCAGCACGCGCCCCACCGCGTCCTCCTTCGCCGCCGCAAGCGCCCTGCCGCGGTCCGCATCCGCCACGCCGGCCCAAGCCGAATCACCGACGCGCGGCCGCACCTTTTCCGCCTGCTTCAGCGATGTGCTCGAACCCACCCCCGTAAACGTCCGCCGCTGCCACGCTGACGCCAGCCGCGCAAGATCCTCCGCCTTCGCCGGCGACTCCTTGGTCGACCCGATTTGTTGCAGTAGATGAGCCACGCGGGCGCCGCTCATCTCCAGTTGCACCTCGCACGTGTCATTATCCAACCAGCGCGGCCCCCCTACCTGTTCGGCGCGCATCAGACCCTTCTCCAACTCACCCTCCGCATGAAGCCGTCGAATAAATTCCCCTACCGTCAGCCGCTTGTTGATCGAAGCTCGCTCAACCTCATCCCGCATGCTCGCGACAGCTTCCGCGGTGGCCGCCGCCACCTGCGGCGAGTCGCGCTCATGGCTGATGCGGTCCGTCCGCTCCACCCGCTCGCCCTTCCCCGCGCGATCTACAAAGGTCCGTTCCTGCGCAAGCCCCCACGGCGCAG
>JBBRIN010000244.1:0-6228 GCA_038221115.1 Tepidisphaerales bacterium | reverse complement strand
TGGCGACGGAGGATTTGCCGGAAGGGCAGCGGCTTGCGGTCTTCGGGCGGGCGCGATGGGTCTTCCGGCGCGTGGTGTTGATCAGCATTCTGATGCTGCTGGTCACCGGGGGCACATCGACGTGGCGCATGTGGCACGTTTACGCGGCCGATCAGAAGGTGGTTGGTTTGGCGTATTCGTCTTTGCCGTGGGTGGCGGGGCACGGGGCGCTGGCGGCGATCGGGTTCTGGATGGCGATGCTCGCCACGCGGACGACGCGGGTGGTGGGGAGGCCGGTGGGATTACTGCGGGTGTTGCTGGTGGTGCTTCTGGTGTCGATGTTCGTGGCGAGCGTGGCTCGGCACGTGAGGTTGCGATTGCGCGATATCGCGCAGCCGGCGGGTGACCAACAGTCCATACCGGGCAGCACGTTTTGAGTCATGAGCGAGCTTGCCACTGGTGACGAAGGTCAAGAGATGCCCCGCCCGGCGGTCGGGGCGCGGGTGGAACTGGCGCCGGGGGTGTTTGCGCCGGAGTCGGCGGTGCGTTTTCAATATGCGCGCAGCGGGGGGCCGGGCGGGCAGAACGTCAACAAGGTGAACACGAAGGCCGAGGTGTGGGTGTTGGCGTCGGCGATCGTGGGGTTGAGCGAGGGGGCGCGGGCGCGGTTGGCGGGCCTGGCGGGGCGGCGGATGACGGCGGCGGGGGAGATTCACATCGCATCGGATAGCGAGCGGCGGCAGGCGTTCAATCGTGAACAGGTGCTGACGCGGCTGCGCGAGCTGCTCGTGGAGGCGATGCACGAACCTAAGAAGCGGAAGCGGACGAAGCCGAGCCGGGCGGCGAAGCGGCGGCGAGTGGAGGGGAAGCGGCGGCGGGGCGAGATCAAGGCACGGCGCAGCGGCGGGGGGGTCGAGTGAGAAGCTACTCTTCCTCGTCGAACTCCTCCTCGTCATCATCGTCGTAGTCGTCGTCTTCCTCGTCGGGATTGTCGTAGTCGTCCTCCTCCTCCTCGTCCTCTTCGTCGTCGTCCTCATCCTCCTCGTCGTCCAGCTCGTCCTCGTCCTCTTCGAGCTCGTCCTCCTCCTCTTCTTCCTCGTCCTCCGCCAGATCGTCCTCTTCCTCGTCGTCCTCGGCGTCGCCGCCCTTTTCTTCGGCGTCGTCTTCCTCAGCGGGCTTGCGCTTGGCGGCCTTGGGTGCGAGGAATTCGTCGGGGTCGTTGCCGACTTCGGGAGCGTCGGAGGCGGGCGTAAGCATTGGGGGGTCGATGAGCGTCTCGTCCTGGGGGTCGACGCCGGTGGGGTCAAGTTCGGTGGTCATGATCCTTCCCTTCGGTGGTGTTCTTAGCTGCCGGATTCGGGGGCGCGGCGCGCGTATCTCAATCGCGACCGACGGAGGCTGTCAAGCGTGAATATCGGCTCGGTCGGTGACGGGGCTCACGGTGCCAGTCGGCGCGGCGGTATTGAAGCGGGGTGAGGGATGGGAGTCAAGAGGTTTCTGGAAAGAGTCACTCGGCGCAGCAGCAGCGCGTTGCCGATGACGGTGACATCGGAGAGCGCCATGGCGGCGGCGGCGATGAGGGGGTTGAGCAGGCCGAAGGCGGCCAGGGGGATGGCGAGCACGTTGTAGGCGAAAGCGAGAACGAGGTTTTGGCGGATGGTGCGCATGGTCGCGCGCGAGAGCCGCAGCGCGGCGGCGACGCCCTGGAGGGACCCGGAGACGAGGACGATGCCGCCGGTCTCCTTGGCTACGTCGGAACCGGAACCGATGGCGATGCCGAGATCGGCGGCGGCCAGGGCGGGGGCGTCGTTGATGCCGTCGCCGACCATGGCGACGTGGGAGGATTGAGGGTTCGGGGTTGGGAGTTCGGGATTTTGTAAGGCGCGGATGACGGCGGCTTTGTCGGCGGGTTTGACGTCGGCGTGGATCTGGTCGATGCCGACTTGCCGCGCGATGGATTCGGCGGTGGCGCGGTTGTCGCCGGTGAGCAGGACGATGCGCAGGCCCATGGCGTGGAGGTCTGCGATCGCGGACCTGGAGTCAAGCTTGATCTCGTCGGACAGGGCGATGGCGCCCAGGTAATCGGGCGTGCCGTTGGATTGGCGGGCGACGTGGACGAGGGATTGGCCGACCGAGGGAGCGAAGACGGGTTGCAAACCGGTGCCACGATTGATCAGGCCGGCGTTGCCGACGAAGAGGGTCTGGCCCGCGAGGGTGGCGGTGACGCCGGCGCCGGGTTCGGAAACGAAGCTGTCGAGGCCGGGCAGGGAGAGGTTTAGGGCGCGGGCTTTTTCGACGATGGCCCTGGCGAGCGGGTGTTCGCTGTATTGCTCGGCGGCGGCGGCGAGTCGGAGCAGGTCGTCGGGGGCGGTGCCGTTGGCGGGAAGAATGGCGGCGACGGCGGGCTTGCCGCGGGTGATGGTGCCGGTCTTATCGAGGACGACGGTGTCGATCTTTTCGGCGTGCTGGAGGGCGTCGAGATCGCGAATCAGAATGCCGCGGCGGGCGCCGACGCCGGTGCCGACCATCAGTGCGGCCGGCAGGGCCAAACCCAACGCGCACGGGCAGGCGATGATGAGAACCGAGCAGACGGAGCGGGCGATCATGCCCCAGGTTTGCGGAGCGGGCCATTGATGCCCGCGACCCCAGGCGTACCACCCCAGACCGGTGAGCAGCGCGATGGCGAGGACGGTGGGTACGAAGATGGCGGCAATGCGGTCGGCCAATTGTTGCACGGGGGGCTTGCTCGATTGGGCCGTCTCCACCAGCTTCACGATTTGCGCCAGCGCCGTGTCCGCGCCGACTCTGGTGGCGCGGACGATGAGGCGGCCGTTCTGGTTGACGGTGCCGCCGATGACGGTGTCGCCCTTGGCGCGGGTGACGGGAAGAGGCTCGCCGGTAAGCATCGATTCGTCGATGTCAGATTGGCCGTCGGTGACGACGCCGTCGATCGGGACGCGATCGCCGGGGCGGACGAGGATTCGATCGCCGAGCTGGACCTCTGAGACGGGCGTTTCGACGAAGTCGGGAGAGGATGGAGGATGGAGGATGGAGAGTGGGGGGGCGTCGGTTTGTCGATCCTCGATCTTCGATCCTCGATCCTCGCGCAGGCGCAGCGCTGTCGGTGGCGTGAGATCGAGAAGTTGCCGGATGGCGGAGCCGGCGGAATCGCGGGCGCGGGCTTCGAGGTAGTGGCCGAGGGAGATCAGGGCGAGGAGGCCGGTGGATTCCATGAAATAGAGGTCGGGGATTTGCGACCACCAGCCGGCGAGGTTGCCGAGAAATGCGACGAGGCTGTAGCCGTAGGCGACGCTGGCGCCCATGGCGATGAGCGTGTCCATGTTGGTCGTGCGGCGGCGGAGGGATCGCCAGGCGCTGGCGTAAAAGGCGCTGCCGACACAAACGATGGCGGCGGTGCTGGTGGCGAGGGCGAGCCAGTTCAGCGCGGCGTGGAAGCGGTGAATGTCGGCGGCGTAAAGGACCCAGTGTGCGAGCTCGAGGGGTAGCCAGAGCGCGACGCCGAGGAGTGCGCGGTGACGCCATGCGGTGGCGTGGCGAGCTTGGCGCTCCAGGCGATCCTCCTCAGCGTTGCCGGCGGGAGATTCGGGCGATGCGTCGTAGCCCGCGTCGGTGATGGCGGAGGCGATCTGGGCGGGGGTAGTTTGGGCGGGGTCAAAGTGTACGACGGCTCGACCGCGGGCGAGGTTGACGTCGCACGCCTGGACGCCGGGCAGGGCGCGGGCGGCCTTGGACACATGGGCGACGCACGAGGCGCAGTCCATGCCGGAGATGGAAAGAGCGGATTCGGTCATGACGGCGGACATCGGTCTTATTGTACGGCTACCAAAAACGAAAAGGGGCCCGACCGTGGGGTCGGGCCCTTGTCGCGTCTTTTGGGAAAGTCGTGGGGGGTTACTTCTGATCCGACTTCTTCGTGTCGTCCTTCTTGGTGTCGTCCTTTTTGCTGGCGTCGGTCTTGGCGGAGCTGTCGTCGTTGCGGGCCTTGAGCTTGGCCATATAGGTTTCGGGGTCGGACTCGAAATCCTTCACGCAGTCGGCGCAGCAGAAGCCGACCTTTTTGCCCTTGTAGATGGTGTACGTGTCGACATCGACGGTGTGGTCGCCGCCTTCAACGGCGCAATATTTGTTGATCGCGGGGGCCTTCTTGGCGTCGGCGGTGGAGGTCTTCTGGTCGCCGGCGGGCTTTTTGTCGGCGGGCTTATCGTCGGCGATCAGGGTTGAGCAGGTCAGCAGCGAGGCGATGGCAAGGGCGAACAGCGTCGTCTTCATGAAATCTCCGTTGATGGGTGGACACCGCCGGCGCGGCAACGATGGCACCTGGCGCGGCACCTGTACTACTTCTTATAGTACGCGGCGTTTTTCTCGATGAACGATTCCCATTCGGCGGGGAGATCTTCCTGCGGGAAAATGGCCCGTACGGGGCATTCGTCGACGCATAGGCCGCAGTCGATGCAAGTGTCGGGCTCGATATAAAGCATCTCTGCCGCCGCAAAGGCGGGCTCGTCTTTGGTGGGGTGAATGCAATCGACTGGGCAGACCGCCACGCAGGCGGTGTCCTTGGTGCCGATACACGGTTCGGCAATGATGTGAGCCATGGTCTGAACTCTCCTTAACGTCTGATTCCGAAGCGGGAATGATAGTGGTTCTGGGGGGAGCGATCAAATCGGTGCAAATCAGCTATTCGCGCTCCAACAGCGACGTGCCGGTCATCTCGGGGGGCTGATCCAATTCCATCACATGGAGAAGTGTTGGCGCTACGTCGGCCAGTCGGCCGCCTTCGCGTGTGCGCGCGCCCTTGAAGCGTTTGTCGGCAACGATGAGTTCCACGGGGTAGGTGGTGTGGGCGGTATGGGGGCCGCCGGTTTGGGGGTCGATCATCTGTTCGCAGTTGCCGTGGTCGGCGGTGACGATGGCCGCGCCGCCCTGGCGGTCGAGGGCATCGAGAATTTTGCCGCAGCAGATGTCGACGTGCTGCACGGCTTGAACGGCAGCGGCGAGCACGCCGGTGTGGCCGACCATGTCACCGTTGGCGAAGTTGACGACGAGCAGATCGTGCGAGTTGGCGTTGATGCGTTTTACGATCTCATCGCACACGGCGTAGGCGGACATCTGCGGGTATTGGTCGTAGGTCGAGAGCGGCGAGCCGTCGGGCAAGAGCGTGGCCGACTGGATGGTGAGCCGCTCCTCGCCGGGGAAAGGGTCCTTGCGGAAGCTGTTGAAGAAGTAGGTGACGTGCGGCGCCTTCTCGGTTTCGGCGCAGCGGAATTGCGTGAGGCGGAGGTTGGAGAGGTACTCGCCGAGGATGTTCAGCATCTTCGGGGGCTTGGGGTAGGCGACTCTGACCGGCGAGCCCTCCTCGTATGCGGTCATCGTGCAAAAGTGAAGGGAGAGCCGGGGGCCGCGATTGAACTCGTTGAGATCCGGCAAGATGAATGCCTTGGTCAGCTCGCGCGGGCGGTCGCCGCGGTAGTTGTAGAAGATGACCGAGTCGCCGTCCTTGACGGTGGCGATGGGGGTGCCATGAGCAGTGGTGATGACGGAGGGGACGACGAACTCGTCGCCGGACATGTTTGGTTCGGTCGGTCGGTCGTAGTAGGACTGGACGGCTTGGACGGCGGTGGTGAACTTGGCGCCGTCGCCGAAGGTGATGGCGCGGAAGGCTCTTTCGACGCGCGGCCAGCGGTTGTCGCGGTCCATGGCGTAATAGCGGCCGCAAACCGAGGCGATCTGGCCGATTCCGAGCTCCTTCATTTTGGCTTCCACCTGCTGGATATAGCGGATTCCGAAGGACGGCGGCGAGTCTCGGCCGTCGGTGAAGGCGTGGAGGAACACTCGCGACAGGCCCCGGCGGCGGCACAGCTCGAGGCAGCCGTACAGGTGCTCGAGCAGCCCGTGAACGCCGGCGTCCGACACGATGCCGAACAGGTGCAGATTGGTTTTGTGCTCCAGGGCGTGGGTGACGGCGGCGTTCAATTCCACGTTTTCATAGAACTCGCCGTCGCGGATCTGCTTGGTGATGTGGACGGATTCCTGATCGACAATGCGGCCGGCGCCGATGTTTTGATGGCCGACCTCGGAGTTGCCCATCGTGTTCTCGGGGAGCCCGACGTCGAAGCCGGACGTGCGAATGAGCGTGCTGGGATAATCGGCCAGGAGCTTGTCGGCGACGGGGTGCTTGGCGAGATAAATAGCGTTGGCATGGTTCCACCGCGGGAAGGGATTTTTGCC
>JBBRIN010000243.1:0-6241 GCA_038221115.1 Tepidisphaerales bacterium | reverse complement strand
GGTCGTGCCACCCATCAGATCGCCTGACCCGTCTTTGCCGGCAAAGTGCAGCGGGATAATGTAGTTTCCCTCAGCCGGCGCATCGAAGTCGCCCTCGTAGGTGCCTGGCCCGGTTTGGACGAGCCGCACGTCCGCCGGCTGAAGATTGGGGCCGACCACCTTGCCGCCGATGCTCATGAAGTTGAGGAAGCCATTCTCCTTGGTGTTGGCCTTGACCATGACATGGCCCTTCTTGCCATTCTGCGTCGTCTGCACCTCAAAGTCGGTGTTCATGGGCGGGCGCGACACCGACCGCACCGCCTGCGCCCAGAACTTGCTGAACATGCTGCTGGCCACCCAGGCCGGCGACCAGCGCTGCGTCGCGTCGCCGGTGAACACCACCGATCGCCCGAGCCCCGCCTGCCAGTGCGCCAGGATCGGGTCGTAGTTCACCTTTCCGTCCGCGCCCTTGTTGGCGGCGACGAGCGCGACCTTGATGTCGTTCTGCGCGTTGTCCTTCCGCGTGGTGAGCACCATCCCGCGAACGGGCGGAAAGCCGGCGATGCCTTTGAGCAAATCGCTGGTGGTATCGGAGATTTGCACTGGAATCGTGTCGGCCTCGTGGACGAGCGAACGCTGAACGACGGTGGCTTCCTTGATGAAGATCTGCGGAAGCTGGTTGGGGTTCGCTTCGATCGGGCCATACGTCCGGCCGCCGGTTTTCTTCGCCATCTCCTGCATCTGCGGCGAGATGGTCCCCGGCGTGTGCGTAAAGACGGTGACCGTCGAAATCGTGATCTTGTTCTTCAGACACAAGTCGAGCAGCGCCTGGTTAGCCCCGCCGGGATCGCCGTCCGAGATGATGATGATGTGCCGCTGCCGAGCGGTTGAGTTCAGCAGGCACGGCATGTTCGGGCCCGAACCCCTCACCGCGAGGGTAACGGCGTCGTCAAAACTCGGCATATCGCCGAGCGCCATGTTCTTGATCGCATTGGTGACGGCCGACCCATCCCCCTTCTCTCTTAGCGGGAAATCCCACGCCGCCCCACCGACGCCACCGGCGATCGCGCCCTGCTGGCCCTTCTGCCAGTCGAAGCTGATGACGCCAATCTCGTCCTTGGGGGCAAGCGTCTTCACGGCAGCCAGCGAACATTGCTCGCCCCAATAATTCCCCTGCGGCATCTCGCACGAGTGCATGATCAGCGCCAGCGCGCCCTTGGGAATCTGCCGCTGAGCCGGGATTTCAAGCTGGACCGGAAGCACTTCCTTGAGCTTTGAGTTGTTCCACCCACCCGCACCAAAAGTATCGGGCCCGCCGATCATGATCAGGCCGCCGCCCATGTCATGAACGTAGGTGGCCAGCATCCTGTCCTGCTCTTCAGTCAACCCGCCGAAGCCGCCGCCCTTGGGCACGTTGTGAAGAATGACCGCGTCGTAGTTCTGCAACGCCAGGATGTCGAGCGGAAACTGATCGACGTGCCGGGTGATGATGTTGATCCCCTCGGCCGTCATCGCCTGCTGAAGCGCATTGCCCGGCCCGAGCGCGCCATCCTTGTCTCGCGCATTGTCGATATAGAGGATCTGTCCCTTGCCATTCACGAAGGTGAACGACTCTGCCTTGTTGTTGGACAGGAGTGTGTCCACTTTGCCGGAGCCGGTGGTCCCGCCTTCGAACGTGGCCGTGAAACGATGCGCGCCCGGCTCGTTGAGCCCAGGAATCTGAACCTTAAACGGAGTCACGCCCGGGCGAAGAGTGACGGTCTGCGCGGTGGAGTTCGGGTGCTCAGGGTCCAGCGGGATCGGAACGTTGTCCATCAGGACAGTGAGTTTGCCCGTGACATCGACTGGATTCGTCGAGCGCAGGTACACCTCGACCAGAAAGGGTTCATTCTGCCGCTTCCACGTCGGAGCGATCATTTTGTCCATCAGGACTTCACTGCGGACGCGATAGTTAAGCGGGAACACGTCGATCGGCACATGCTGGCTCGCCGCCGCCGTGATCGCCGGCTCAACGTCGCCCAGATTCTGATTGCCGTCGGTGGCCAGAACGATGCGGCGCATCGCATCGTTCTTAAAGGTCGCCATCGCAAGCTGAAGCGCTTCACCGATGTCGGTGCCGCCGCCGCGCTTCTCGTGAATCGGTTTGGCGTTCATCGCCAACTGCGTGCCCGGGATGGCGTCGATCCAGGCGCTGTCGGCAAAGCTGATGACGCCAATCCGATCCGCCGGCGGTTTGCGCTTGCGGTTCTCGCTGACGCCCGCCAGGTATTTGTCGAATGCCGAATCGAGCGACTCGGCACGGAAATTCGTGAACTGGTCCACCGACTCGCTGATGTCGCGGCAGACGATCACCTCAACATCCTTGTGCTGCCGCTGCCACCGCGCGCCGCCGAGAATCAACACAAACACCAGCGCCACCGCCAAGCGCGTCGCGATGGCAACCCACTTGCGCACCTTGCCGAGCCCCGCGAGCGACCACAGACCCAGCGAAACAAAAAACAAAGCCAGCCCCGCGAACAGCAGAAACGCCGTAAAGCTGGAGAAAAACTCCAGCTTCAGCGGCCAGGCAACGGCGAGCGCAGTAGTCGGCGGCATTGGGGGCATTATACGTTGAAGCTCCGTCCACGAATCAGCACGAATGAGCACGAATAAAGTTTCACGGGCGGTGACGCGACGTCGAGGCACACCCTCATTGAAAACTCGCGTACATCTCGGCCGCTTTCATTCGCGTTCATTCGCGTTCATTCGTGCGCTTCGTGGACGCTTTGGACTCGCTTAGAATGCAAACACCTGCAGCCTGTTATTCCCCGAGTCTACCACGATGACCCGATCTTTGCGGTCCACGATGACGCCCCAGGGGTACGCCAGTTGTCCCGGCTCGCGGCCCGCGCCGCCCCATGTCGCCAAGCCGCGGCCCGTCTGCTTGTCGAGCTTCTGAACGCGGTTGTTGCCGAACTCGCAGACGATCAGGTGGCCATCCGAATCCTGATCGAGTCCATACGGGAACCGCAGCTCACCCGGCGCGGAGCCAAGCCGGCCGATGTTGCGAACCCACGCGCCGTCCGTCTTGAAGACGCAGATCCGGTGGTTGCAGGCATCGGTAACGTAAAGCAGGTTGCCATCGATCAGCATCGATTGGGGCCGCGAGAACTCGCCGTCGCCATTGCCAAACCTGCCGAACTGATAAAGGAACCTGCCCTCAGGAGTGAAGACCTGAATGCGATCGTGGTCGCCGTACTCGGAGACAAAAACGCGCCCGGCCGAGTCGAATGCGATGTCCGTCGGATAAATAAACTGGCCCGGCTCGGTGCCGAGCGATCCCCACTCGCGAAGCGCCTGTCCCTGCGGCGTATATACGACCACGCGGTGATAGTGCGTGTCGGGAACCCACAGATTCCCATCCGGCCCGACCGAGAGGCCAACCGGTTTGCCCAGCTCCCAATGAGGCATCCGCCAGCCGTTCAGGTACTCCCCCTTGCGATTGAAGTGTTGCACCCGCGCCATGCGGTCAACGACAAAAAGCGTATCATCCTTCGGCGAATACGCGATACCGCGCGGGTAAACGACCTGGCCCTCCCCGGCGCCGGTTTCAAGCCACACCGCGTCAGGCCGGCTCGATTTGTGGCAACCCCCCAGGACCGGAAGCACCAGCGCACACGCGAGCACCAAGGGCGCGCGTCGGGAGACGGCCCGCCAACCGAAGCGAATGAGCAATGTCGCCATCAATCCGAGCGCGGTCGCAGCCGCCATGAGCAGCAACGACGCTTCGATCATGTCATCGCTGCGAAGTTGGTGCAGCCAGGTCATCAGGAAAGGAACCAGCACCGGCGGCCACACCGGCGCGAGGATGACGGTGGCCGGCACTTCAGTAAGGCTAAGGACCATGACGAGAACCCCCGCCGCTACGGCGATCGGCCATGCCAGCGGCCACACAACCCGCGTTGTGGCATGGAATGCGTCCGCGCCGTCAACCGCCGCCATCTCCCGCAGCTCGCGCCACGGCTTCGACCAGGTTCCGCGGCCGGCAAGCAACGCGATCCAACCGAAGCGCGCCAGATACGCAAGCACAACCACGATCGGACCGTTGTAAATCCACCAAAGGCTCGCTCGATTGTACAGCCGTATCTCCGCGATCGCGAGCAATTCTCCGCCCGCCAGGAACGCCATCAGCGCGATCGGAAGTGCGCCGCTGAACCGCCTGAGCGACGACAACAGCGCCAGCGCGATGCCCACCGCGCCGGCCAGGGCCGCATTGCCCAATGACCCGATCACTTGCGGGCTGTAGGTGTGCCAGATGCGTGACGGATCAGGCTTGCGTTTTAGTGAATAGCACAGACAAAAGGTGGGCACCCCCACGGTCACCAGCATCACGGCGATGCTAAGCACGGTCGGAAGCGGGCCGGCTCTCAGCACCGCGGGCCACGGCCCGGCATCCACTTGATCACTCACCGTGTTGCCACGGACCATCAACACCGCCAGCGCCGCCACCAGCGTGATTGCCACAAACATCGGCAACGCCGTGGCGAGAGCGGCCGCAGCGCGCCGGGGCTGGTCGGTACGCGGAAGCTCCTGCGCCCCTCCAACGACCGCCGCCAGTTGCGACGGCGGAAGGTTTATCACCCCCGTCTCGAAGACAGCGCGAATCTCAGTAGCCGCAACGCTGATGCCCGTCGGCTCATAAACCGCGAACTCCTGCATCGCCAGAACCATCACCATGCAGAACGCCGCCACCGCCGGCCCGGCAAGCTGCCGCGCCGTCACCCGCCAATACGCCCCATCCAGCAGCGCCTGCTGTTGGAGGCTCTGATCCAGTTGGCGCAGCGACAAACCAATCACCCCCGCCGGCACAACCCATAGCCACGTCGCCAACGTCCAGATGCAACGCGAGACGTCGCCGCGCGAGGCCGGTTCCAGAAAAACGTCCCTGAGCCGAAGGTACTGCGACCAGCCATAGGCGTACGTGATGGACGGAAGCAGAAGCGGGAGCGGCAGCAAAAGCGACAGCGCCCCCGCCAGCGCCCCCCTGCCGCGCCCGACCACGATCGCCGCCGGGATCCCAAGCAATATCGCGATCGCCGCGACGGCAGCGTTGTAAGCCAACGTGCGCCCCAGCAGGCGCGCCCGAAAGCCGCTCAGCCGCAGGTCGGCCAGCACCCCAGGATGTGCAACGAGTTGAAGCACCATCCAGGCAATCGGAAGCGCCGCAATGATCGTGATCAAAAGCCAGGTCAGGAGCGTCAGCGCCGTCGTCAGTGATGATCGGCGTGCAATCGACGGGTCAGCAACGGGCATGCGAAATGCAGTGTAACCTGCGGCTCACTATTCCATCAGGATGCGCCGTGCGCGAGCGACCGCGGCAGGCATTGCACGCGCTGCGGCAGGATAGTCAATCTGCATCAGCCGCGGGCTAACAGGCTGACTCCCGGCGGACGCGCCAGCAACCGGATATTGCGCAAAATGCGCGGCAACCATTTTCGATTCCGTCTCGCGCGACAACAGATAATCGATCAGCTTCTTCGCCGCCTCCGGGTGCTTTGCGCCGTTAACGAGCGCAACGGTCGAAGGAATGGCAAGCGTGCCGATACCGTCAGGCTGCTGGTCCGGCAGCATCGCCACCAATGCGCCCCCTTCCCGGCGTGAATTGTCCGCATCATCGTTGTCGGTCAGCCCCGCCAAAAGTGTGCCGTGCCCCACCGAATCCGCCACAACCGAGTTCCCATTCACGATCTTCACGTCATTCGCCCTGAGGGCGCGAAAAAAGGCATCCGCTTTGTCCTCTCCCCACACCTGATATAGCGCCGCCACATGCCCGCCCACCGTGCCGATCGCCGGCTGCGACATTGCAATCTTCCCTTTATACGCCGCCGACGTGAGTCCCTCGATTCGATCCAGCGGCGGCGGCGCTTGCACCACATTTAGCCCGAGCGCGGGTTGGTAAGTAACGATGACCCGCACGCGCAAACCCACCCCCGCCCAGCGGTGCCCCGCGTCCTTGTACCGCGCTGGAATACTCAACCCCGACGGCGAATCGTACTCCGCCAACACTCCCGCCTCGGCAAGATTGATCGTGTGGAACGGCTCATTGCTCCACCACACATCCGCCTGTGGGTGATCGCGCTCCGCCTCCAGCTTCGCGGCAAGCCCCGCCGTCTTGCTGGCCTCGCTGTCAGGAACGAGCGTGACGTGGATGCCGGTCTGCTTCTCAAACTCCTCGATAATTGGCCGAGCTACGGGCTCATCGACTGAAGTATAAAGAGTAAGT
>JBBRIN010000242.1:0-6275 GCA_038221115.1 Tepidisphaerales bacterium | reverse complement strand
CAATGATCTGATCGACGCTGATTCCTTCAGCCTCGGCGTTGAAATTAGGCACAAGCCGATGCCGAAGCACCGCGGCGGCAACCGCCTCGATGTCCTCCAGCATCACATGAACGCGCCCGTGCATCAGGGCACGCGCCTTTCCCGCCAAAATCATGAACTGCCCGGCGCGCGGCCCCGCACCCCAACTGAGCCAGTGCCGCACGAAGTCGCTCGCGCCCGGTTCATTCGGGCGGGTCATCCGCGCGATCTCCAACGCAAATTGATAAACGTGGTCCCCCACCAGCGCGCGGCGCACGGTGAGCTGAAGCGCCGCGATCTGCGCCCCGCTCAGCACGCGCTGCACCGTCGGCATCGTCGCACCGGTCGTGCGCTTCAGCACCTCCAGTTCCTCGGCCCGGCTGGGGTAGTGAACGGTCACCATGAACATGAACCGATCGAGCTGCGCCTCGGGCAGCGGATACGTCCCCTCCTGCTCGATCGGGTTTTGCGTCGCCAGCACGAAAAAAGGATCCGGCAGGTCATACGTGTGGCTGCCAGCGCTCACCTGGCGCTCCATCATCGCCTGCAACAGCGCCGCCTGCGTTTTGGGAGGCGTGCGATTGATCTCGTCGGCCAGCAGCAGGTTCGTAAAGATCGGCCCCTTCTGAAACTCAAACCGACGCCGGCCCGTGTCCGGGTCCTCCTGCAGAATATCCGTGCCCGTAATGTCCGACGGCATCAGGTCCGGCGTGAACTGAATCCGCCGAAAAGCCAGATCCAGCGTCTGCCCCAGCGTCGAGATGAGCAATGTCTTGGCCAGCCCCGGCACCCCCTGCATCAGGCAATGGCCCCGCGCGAAGATGGCGGTCAGCAATTCATCGACGACCCGCTGCTGCCCGACCACCACCTTCCCGATCTCATCCTGCAAACGCCGATACGACGCCGCCAGAAACGCAGCAGACTCCACGTCGTTCGAAGGCTCGTCGGCGGCACGATCCATGCAGTTCAGGATAACAGGGGGAATGACGAATGACGAAATGCGAATTCACATCACGGCTTAAGGATCGTCACCGACGTAACACCCACCGCGTCGCCGCGTTCCCCCGGCCTGGCAAGGAAGCGAACCCCCACGTATCGCGGCCGATCCGAAGATAGCTTATGCCCGCCCGCATACAACTGCTTCCCACCCGCCTGCACCACCGCCGCATCCCGGTTGAGCAGGAGCTTGATGGGGTATTCCTTTTGCCAGTTCGGCACGCGCTGGGCGACCGGCGCTGCGGTGGCGTCAGCGAGAAAGACCCGCCCTTCGGTTCCCTTCAGTTGCCAGACCAGGGCGTGCGATCCGGACGTGTGAGCCTCATCGATCGGCTCGTCGCTGACGAAGATCTGAAGGATGCCGTCCTCCACCAGTTTCGCCGTGCGAAGCGCCACATCGATCTCGATCGGCTGTTCGGCGGCGAGCGACGCGGTGCTCACGATGCCGCCCGCCCTGTAGCCGCCACCCATGGAAGAGGTCGTCGCAACGCTGCCGTTCGTAGTCGGGGCTTTCGCCGCCGATCTCAGTTCGTTGACCTTTACCGTCAACGGAAGCCCGCCAAACGTCATCCACCCTTCCGGCGGCAAGATCGGCGGATTAAATGCGGCGGTCAACACCTTGTTGCCGAACAGCGTCGCGTTCAACTCGGTGATCGCCTGCTGCTGCGGGTTCGACGTGCCTCCGCCTTTCAGCAGCATCACGCCAACGATGACAACCACAACAAGAATCGCCCCGGCGGCGAGCAGCGCAATAAGTCCGGCAGTCGGGACGCCCGTGCCGCCGCTCGACTGATCGTCAACACCCGCCATGACCTTACGGGTGAAGCCCGGCCCCGCGCGCACGCTGCGATAATCCTTGCCGCTTTCCAGGTGCTCCCGCGCCGTGTACAGCAGCGTGTATTCGTCCATGCTCTGGTTCGTGTCGCGAAGCGCCTTGACCGCCTGCCGCCACTCCGGGCTCGCCGGACCGGCGCGCAGCGCATCCGTTAGTAGCGTCATGAATTCGTCGGATTCCAGGTTCAGCGTGTCCGGCATGGGCAAGTAAGGAGGTAGTCCGTATTCAGAATTTAGTAGAGAAAAACGTCGCTCAGACCTCTTTATCCACCGCAGGGTCTGCGTCGGGCGCCACTTCCTCCGCGCGATGGCTGCTCGCCCCGCCCCGCCCTTCGCGCGGCGGGCCGCCGATCATGCTGGCCAGTTTTTTCAAACCGTGAAACATCCTCGACCGCAGCGTGACCGCTTTCGTGCCGGTGATTTCTTCCATCTGCGCGTAAGACAGGTCCTGGAACACGCCCAGCACGATCACTTCCTTCTGATCCGTCGGCAACCCTTCCAGCGCCTTCAGCACGCGGGCGATTTCTTCCTGCTTTTCAACGTTATCGGTCGCGCGCGTTGCCACCTGGTAAGGATCGCCGCTCAGATCGACGCCTTCCAGATTCAGCTCGGTGATGTTTCGAACCGGGCTGCGCTTGCGGCGGCGGCTGCTGTTGATCGCCAGATTGCGCGTGATCGTGAACAGCCAGGTGCTGAATTTCTGCGGATAGCGGTAAGTGGGCGCGAAGCGAAACGCTCTGAGAAACACTTCCTGCCCGATGCTCTCTACATCTTCGAGGTTGCCGAGCATGCGATACAGATAAGACAGCACCGAAGAGCTGTAGCGCTCGTACAGCACCGAGAAGGCGATCTTGTCGCCCTGCTGCGTGCGCTTCATCAGGTCTTCGTCGGACGCCTTGCCGAGCACCGCCGGCTGAAGCTCTTCAAGCTCGTCACCGGCCGCCACCTTGGGCGGCTTCACCGCCGCCACGGGCGTCTTCGCCGCCGGGCCTTTGGAACCGGCAGCGGCGGACTTGGATGGCGTGCTCTTTTCCGCGCGTCGCTGCATGACTCGTCCAAGTGACCGCTCGACTCGGCTTGGCTAAACGTCGAGTGCCGGAAATTCGACGTGAAAACCTTCTCGCACCCTCCGGCGCGAGTCCCTGATCGTATCGGCCAACCGCACATCACGTCAACGCAAGGCAACCGGGGCTATCTGTACCGCCTCTAACGCGCACCCAAGCAACGAAACCACGGCCCGCGTCACCCTGAGACACCCCGAACGATCTGCCTCACCCCCACAAATGCGTTTGTCGTGGCACGGGCGTCCCGCCCGTGTTTTTGCCTACCGTTGGCGATCGGCATATCCATTCCGAAGAACATGGGCGGGACGCCCACGCCACCGCAGACTCCGCCGTGTTCTCCCACACCCTCTCAACGCAACGCCTACTCCCCCGCCGGAGTCGCCGCCCCCGCCGCCGCCTTCTTCGCCCGCGCCTTGGCCCCGCCCGGTCCCGACGTCACCGGTAGGGGGGCAAAGTCGTGTTGCAGGATCATCCATTCCTGCATCGCCGCCTTCAGCTGCTTCTCAATCGCCGCCGCCTCGGGTTTCCCCGCCAGGTTCGTGAACTCGCTCGGGTCTTTTTCCAGATCGTACAATTCAAACATCGGCCGCGTCGGTGAGAAGTACAGCCGCGACATCTCGCTGGTCAGCTTCCCCTCGGCGTTCATCTTCACCAGTTCCTTCCAGAAATCGTCCCCCGCAAAATCCACCGGCCAATACGGAATCTGCCACTCGGCGTTATAGATCAGCTTGTACCGCGCCCCTTCCACCACCCGCCCGATGTCAAATAACGCACTGTTCGTCGGCAGACCGCTCCCATGCGCGCCGCGCTCCGCAAAAACGTATTTGCGCCCCTCCGTCTTCTCCCCGCGCAAAATCTTCAGAAAACTTTTTCCCGTCATCTCCGCCGGCACCGCGACGCCCGCCGCCTCCAAAAACGTCGGCGCCAAATCCTCGCCGCTGATCAGCTCCCCCGTGGACGATCCCGGCTTCACCTTTCCCGGCCACCTGATCAGCAGCGGCACGTGGATGCCGTACTCGAACAGCGTGCCCTTGCCGCGGAACTGGGAGCACCCGTTGTCCCCCATGAACCCCACCAGCGTGTTGTCCGCCAATCCTCGCCGCTCCAGCTCGGCCATGATCTTGCCGAACAGCTCGTCCATCCGCGTGATCTCGCCGTAATAACGCGCAAAATCATCGCGCACGCCCGGCGTGTCGGGGTAATGTGCCGGCAGCGTCAGCTTCGCCGGGTCGTAGCGCGCCGAATACTCGTTGCGATCCAGCGGCCGGTGCGGGTCGTTGAAGCAAAGCTGCAAATAGAACGGCTTGCCCGCCCCCTTGGCCAGATCCAGAAACTCCTGCATCTCGCCGAACGCCTTCTGCTGGTTGCTGGCATGCACGTAGTCCAGCCGATCCGGGAACGTCTGAAGGTGATACTTGGCGAACACCTCCTTCGATTCCTCGGTGGTGGCGGCCCCGTCGAGGTGATACGTTCGGCCGCAAACGCCCGCGTACCACCCCGCCGCCTTCAGCGCCTCCGGATACGTCTTGATCTCGCGCGGAAGCGGCGCGCTGAATCGCGACATGCCGATCGCCACCGGCGACCTCCCCGTCATCATCGTCGCCCGCGATGGCACGCATTGCGGGCACGCCACATACATCCGATCGAACCGCATCCCCTGCGTCGCAAACTTGTCGAGGTTCGGCGTCTGGATATCCTTGTTGCCGTAACACCCTAGGTGCGGCACGCTATGATCGTCCGACAGAATGAACAACACGTTTGGCTTCCCCGCATCCGCCGCCGCCGCGTGCGCCATCATCGCCAGCACGACCGCCAGCACTCCCGCCATCGCTCGTCGCATATCGATCCTTTCCGCCAAAAACTTCCCCGATACCCACACTCACATTCCGCTTTCGCAAACGTTGAAGTGCCGTTAGGCTATTGCCGTCATCTCGCGAAGCTTCGCCGGTCGTGCTACATCGTACAAATGAACCCGCGTTCGCACATCCTTGCGTGCCTTGCCTTTCTCGCCGCCGCACTCGTCGCGAGCCCGGCTCGCGCGCACGGCGACAGCGTCAGCACGCTTCGGCTGACCGTCGACCGCTCCGCCCTTCACGCCCTTCTCGCCCTGAACTTCCGCGACCTCTCGCAATGGGTGCCCCCCGGCCCACCCGACTACCCAGCCGCCGTCGCCGCGGCCATGCAGCAGGCGCGCACTGAGCTTCTTGCCGTCCGTTACGATGACCGCGCCATCCCGCTTTCCCAGTTCGATGTCTCCCTCCCATCCCCCGGCGTCGTCCACATCGACTTCACGTATCCTTCCCCGCAAGCCGGCGCCTCCATCGAAGTGCGCTCGCTGCACGTCGATCGGCTGCCGCTGGGACACCACCAGGTGCTGACGCTCGAAGACGCCCGCCGCGCCACCAGCGGCATCCTCATCGCCGAGGAAACGCTGGGCACCGAACAGGATTCAGCGTTCATCGATCTGCCGGCGCTCACCCCATCCCCCGGCCGCCTCCGCGCCGTCTCCACCGACGCCCAGCCCGCACCGGCCGCGCCGCCACCGGCGCGTCGCCCCTTCCCACCCGTCGCATTTCTTGTTATCTCCGCCGCCATCGTCATCGGGCTTGCGACGATGCGCCGCCCGATCGCCCAGGCCGTTAGAAAACTTAAAGAGGTACCCTCGCCATGAACCACCGCCATCGCCGCTGGGCTTCATTCCGTATCCCGCTGGTCGCCGCTGCCGCCATCGCCCTCTGGGCCATGTCCTGGAGCGCCGGCGTAAACGTCCGCGCCGCCGAGGGCCTCACCACCGCTGAGGAAGCCGATGAAGACGTCGTCGTCCTCGCCGATGCATCACCCGGCGCCGTGGTTGAGCCGTCCTCGCGCCTCCCGGCGGCACCGGCCGATTCGGTCACCATCCGCGTGCGTTTCGGCTTGAAGGACGCCGATGCCACCGACTGGACCGGCACCATTCATCTGTCGCAGGGCAAGGTGTCCGAAGTTCGCGGCTGGCGCTGGGCCGCCGGCGATCACGCCAACGGCACCACCGGCTGGACCGTCGGCACGCGCACCCAGGCCGCGCAAAGCGAGCAGGAACGCAAGCAGGTTGCCGCCGGCAAACGCCTCCCCCTCACCGACAACGGCGTCGTCCTCCGCCTCGACGGCGTCAACGAAGCCACCGAATTCGAAATCTCCACCACCCCCGGCAAGCTCAAGGCAAAGCTCTCCGACATCCCCTTCGGCAAGAGCATCGCCGGCCTCGACGGCAACATCGAAGTCGAGCGGACCCCCGTCGTCACACCCCTCGCCGCAACCTGGGCCGATGAAGACTATCCCGCCGCCGCCGTCGCCAAGGACGGCACCATCTACGTCGCCTGGCTC
>JBBRIN010000241.1:0-6281 GCA_038221115.1 Tepidisphaerales bacterium | reverse complement strand
AGGTCTTCATTCGGCGCAGCGTTGTTCTTGGTATGGGCGTGCTTGCGGTCGATGAAGTCGGCGTGCCCGTCGCAGAAGCCGACCACGCCTTTGCCGTCAGCGTTGGGAATCGGACCGGCGGGCCCTGGCGGTAGATCGGGGGAGCGGCGTTTGGTGCTGTCGTGACGAAGCGCCAGAAGGTTGAGGATATCCAGCTTCCCGGGAATGCAGTAGAGCGATCCGTTCCCGTCGTCGATGGTGCGCTCGTCCTCTTCGAAGACCAGGATTTTGTCGGCGCTGCGCCGGACCTGCGCGAGTTTTCGAGCGACCCAGGATTGCTCCGCGCCGGTCGCCGAGTTGGAGCCAAGGCCGCCGTGACTGGCGCCGCCGTTGGCGCCGGAGCCGGGGATCTGAGAGGTCATCATGTTGTTGAGCGAATAGCTGAAATTGAACGGTCCCACGGCGGCAGTATTCTGCCGAAGTCGCAGTTCCAGGGCGTCCGATGGGCAAATGAGAATCTTGGGGTTTTTACTTAGATTCAGGAATGGGCCGATGCCGTGTTGACCGATCTCGGCGACGCGCGCTTTTTGCCACCAGATCCAGTCCTCGTCGCGCCCCGCGGACAATGCGCAGAAGGGGAACGAACCGCGGTTGTCGTTCGTGTACATGATGAACGCCGTCACGATCTGGCGGATGTTGGTCAGGCATTTAGTTCTGTTGGCGCTCTCCCGGGCCTTGCTGAGCGCGGGCAGCAGGATCGAGATCAACAGGGCGATGATCCCGATGACGACGAGGAGCTCGACAAGCGTGAAGCCGGCCCGGAATCGGGGGGCGGCGGAGGCGCGTGAAGGGACCTGAGACATGGGATGGCTCCTGTGAAGGCGAGGCGAAGAGAAGTGATGAATGAATTCGAGCAGCCGACGGTGAGGTGAGTTTGGGAGGCATCAAGTTCATAGCAACTTCGGGCATTCAAAAGCGCTCGGCGAGATTCGGTGAGGAACCCGCTGTCACTTGTCGAAGCCGTAGTGGATGTCGGTGTCGGCGAAGTCCTGGGTGGCGGGCGCGGCGTGGCCGTCGAAGAAGGCGGTGTTGACGTTGGTGCCGACTTTGGAGCCGAGCGGAACGACTGGAGTGGTCGCGGTGCCGACCGGCTGAGGGTTCTGCGACTTGAGCGCCGAGCCGTGGCGCTGCATGAGCCGGTCGCCGGGCGGGGACCAGCGGCCATCGTTGGGCTGGTCCTCCTCGGTGATCATCATCTTGTCGGCCGGGTGGATGAACGATGTGATCTTGCGCGTCTTGTACCAGATAATGGGGTTCTTGGTGAGATTCGTCTCGGAGATCTGACATTGCGCATTCAGCGTGTAGCTGAACTCGTACTTGCCATCCCACGTCGAGGAGATGTTCGAGCGGTCCAGGACGTTGTCGGTAGGACATCGAAAGAGTCTTTTCAGCTTATCGCCGCCCGCCGCCAGGTGCCTCGCCAGGGCCGACCCTTCGAGGGGGCGCTTGACGGTGCCGTCGATCTGCCAGTGGATCCAATCGGCGTCTTCGCGCGGGTACGTCGGGTCATTCACGGTGCGCCAGAAGGCGGTGGTCTTCGGCAGATACCCTCTGTTCTCGTTGGTGTACATGATCATCGCCAAACCGAGCTGCTTCAAGTTGCTCAGGCATGCGACGCGATTGGCACTCTCGCGCGCCTTGCTGAGCGCCGGAAGCAGAATGGAGATGAGCAGCGCGATGATCCCGATCACCACGAGCAGTTCGACCAGAGTGAAGGCTTTGGCACGGCGGATGGTCATGGCGGTTCCCTTCAGCGAATTCGGCATCCTGATAGCAGATCTGGATGACGCAGGGGCGTACTAAGGGACAAAAATACCACTCTGCGCTACGGCGGTCTAGCTCATTCCTGCGGCAGGAATCCGACAGCGGAGCAGGTCGCAGGAGGTTTTTTCTGGCCCAACGCCAGCGGCACTGCCGATGAGTTATCGGACCCAGATCGAAGATGGGACTCAAGGGCGCGTGTCGTTACGCAAAGACCAACAGAGTATACGCCATGTCTACGTTCGCCGTTCATCGAGCCGCTGGGGTGTTTGTGGTGCTTGGGGCGATGCTGGCGGGCATGAGCGGGAGGGTGGCCTATCTACAGACGTATGGGCGGGAAAAGACGTTACGGTCGGCCGAGCGGCAGCAGCACCAGACCGAATCGCTGCCGGCGCGGCGGGGGACCATCTTCGATTCGACGGGCACGCTGATGGCGGGGACCGTGCAGAACAAGGACCTGTTTGTCGACCCGAAGTTCATGGCGGATTTCTACACCGCCGACGACAAGGACTTTACGGAGTATTTTCGGAACATAGGAAAGCTGGCGGCGATCCTGGATAGGCCCGAGGCCGAGGTGGCGGGGCTGATGTCGGACCGGAGCGAGTGCCGGTTTGTGATGATCGCTGAGAAGCTGGATGAGACGACGGTGGCGGCGGTGCAAAAGCTGCAACTGCCGGGCGTGGGGTTTACGCCGTCGGACGAGCGGTTTTATCCGATGGGGTCGATCGCGGCGCATCTGCTTGGGGGCACGGGCAAGGACGGGCACGGGCTCGATGGGCTCGAGTTGCAATTCGACAAGGACCTGAGCGGGCATGACGGGTGGAAGCGAACGCTGAAGGATGCGCGGCGCAACCCGATCGCGGTGGACGCGGATGATTATCGCCCTGCCGAGCATGGGCGGCACATGATTCTGACGATCGACGCGAACATTCAGATGATCGCCGAGCAGGAGCTGGCGGCGACATGCCAGAGCTTCCGCGCCGAGACCGGCGAAGTGGTGGTGATGGACCCGCGATCGGGGGATGTGCTGGCGCTGGCCAACTGGCCGACGTTTAACCCGCAGAATCTGGAGGACTCGACGCCGGAAACGCGGACCAACCGGGTGATGGTGTCGCCCTATGAGCCGGGGTCGACGATCAAGCCGTTTATCGCGGGGCCGGCGCTGGCGTGGCGGATCACGAGGCCGGATGAAATTTTTCATACCAACGGTGCGCAGTACGTGACGCCGTATGGCCGGAAGATCACCGACGTTCACAACGGGTATTCGAGGCTGGCGTTCTGGGACGTGCTGGTGAAGTCGAGCAACATCGGCATGTCGATGCTCGGCGAGCGGATGGGGAACGAGAAGATCTGGAAAGCGCTGACGAACTTCGGATTTGGCAAGCCAACGGGGATCGAGCTGCCGGGCGAGAGCGGCGGGAAGGTGAGCCCGCTGGCGAAGTGGACGAAATACTCGACGGAGAGCTGCGTGCAGGGGTACGAGCTGATGGTGACGCCGCTGCAACTGGCGCGGGGGTTTTGTGCATACGCGAACGGGGGGCGGCTGGTGCAGCCGCGGTTGATCAAGGGGTTTTTGGATGCTGACGGCATGGTGGTCGAACGGCGGAAACCGACGGACCTGAACCTGCTGCCGGCGGTGATCGACAAGCGGACGGCGGAAGAGGTGCGGCGGATTCTGTGTGACGTCGTGGTGCGCGGGACGGCGACGAAGGCGCGCAGCAAGGTGTGGAACCTCTTTGGCAAGACCGGCACTGCGCACATTTCTGAAGGGCCGGGGAAGGGGTATAGCGATCATCTGTTCAACAGCAGCTTTATCGCCGGATGCCCGGCGGAGAACCCGCGGCTGGTGGTGGCGTTCATCGTACACAAGCCGCACACCGATGTTCACTACGGCGGCTCGGTGGCGGGGCCGGGCGCGTCGCGGATGCTCGAGCGGTGCATGGCGTACCTACAGGTGCCGGCGTCGCCGGAGCTGCCGCTGCCGCCAGCGAGCATTCAGACGGTGTTGTGGGAGTTCAATCCGCGGCTATATGAAGCGCGAACGGCTTCGGTGAGGGATTGAGGCACGACGCGGAACATGAGGATTTGTTTAGCCGGCGAGCTTGCTCGCCGTGTCCAGATGCTCAACAAGGGCGAGTCGTTTGACACGGCGGGCAAGCCCGCCGGCTAAACCGGTTACGTGCAATTTGAGGCGAGATTATTGTTCCGCGGGTAGTTTGTTGATCGTGCCACCGACGTCGCACTTGATCGGGGAGCCGTCGGCGGTGTTCAGGCGGACCTTGAGGACGTACTGCTGGACGGGTTGGATGTCGGGCACTTCCAGGAAAACGGATTTCTTGTCGGGCGAGAGGGTGATCGATTTGATGTCGAGGGGATCGTGGCCCTTGGTGTTTGGGGCGGAGGGTTTGTAATCGTCCGAGCCGTACTTTTCGGACCAGAGGTAGGTCCATTGCTCGATGGCGTAGCTGCCGTCGTCTTTGGCAATTTCCGGGTCGAGCTCGACGTCGAACGTCAGGTGGAATCCTTTGTCGGTGACGCGGAGGCTGGTGGGAAGGCGGAAGGGTTTGCCGGTGTAGCGGACGCGCTGAAGGCAGCCGTCTTTGTTGCCTTTGGTTTGCCAGCCGTGCAGGCCACACACCCAGATCTGGCCGTCGATGGGGTTGACGCGGGCGCGCTGGATGCCGGAGTCGAAATTGAGGGGGAGCTGGACGACGGCGCCCTGCCATTGGTCGCCGACTTGTTGGGGGAGGACTTCGAAGAGCGTGCCCTTGCCGTACGAGGTATGAAGCAGGTGGCTTGAGAGAGGGCCGAACCGATCGCCGGCCCAGACCTGGCCGCCGCCGGAATTGTCCCAGGTATAGGGGATCCAGCAGAGCGGGGATTCGGGCTTGGGGTGCCTGGCGATTTGCGCCGCCTTCTCCTCCGGCGTGAACTTGTTGGGGTCGTATTGGAAGCCGAGAAAGGAACCGGGGCGGACGACCCAGATGGGGGAGGTGGGGACCCAGTTGCCCTGATTATCACCGGTGGTGATCAGATCGTTGGGGCCGATCATCATGCCGTTGGCGGTGCGCAGGCCGTAGGCGAATTCTTCGCAGGTCGTGCCGTCTTTGGACACCTTGAGGATGTCGGAGCGCTTTGTCGTTTTGTAAAACTGGCTGTTGCCGGCGACGGTGTAATAGAAGTTGCCGGCGCTGTCGGTCTGCAGGTCCATCGCGAAGGCGTTGTACTGCGGGCCGAGGGGACGGTCGTTGTTAAAGTTCTCGTAGAAGTCGGCTTCGCCGTCGTGGTTCAAATCGTGCAGCTTGACGATGCCGTCGCGGGCGAGGACGAATACCTCATCGTTGACGATCTTGAGGCCGAGCGGGTCGTAAAGGCCGGTGGCAAAGCGACGCCAGGTGACGTGATCGAGCTTGGCGTCGAGCCCGGAGGCGATCCAGACGTCACCGGACCAGGTGGTGACGGCGCAGCGGCCATCGGAGAAAAAATCGAGCGCGGTGGGCCGGAGCCAGGCTTTCCAGGGGTTGTCGAAGGGAAGGGCAGCGGTGTCGACGGTGTAGGCGTCCTTTTCGGCGCCGGTGGAGCCGTGGGTTTCGATGGGCTGGTTGAAGAGCGGGGGGCCGCCGTGGGTGTGGGTGGTGAGGTCCGGCGGAGCGTTGATCGAGTGCAGGAGCGCGGGGAAGTCTTTGCTGTCGGCGGCGGGCCAGCGGGCGAAGACGGCGGTGAACTGCACCGGATGGTCGTGCGCGGGCACGGTGATGGCGGCGACTGTGCCATCGGCGTGGACGCGCGTGCCGTTCGGCGCATTGGCGACGCCGACGCAAATGTCGGTGTCGGGGCTGGTGCGGCCGATGGTGTAGGCTTCGTACCCGGTCGCATCTCCCACGGAAGCCGGGGCGTCGCAGAGGACGAGGGTGATGGGAACGCCCGATTTGTCGATTCGGAGGGTGCGCGTGAACGCAGGATGATTCTCGCTGCCGGTCAGGCCGGGCTGGTCCAGCACGTTCGCGCTGCCGACGGTGTATGCAAAGACGGTGGTGGCGCCATCGCGGTAGATTCCCTGGAAACGCGCCCAGTCGCGCGGGAGGGGGCCCTCGCCGTTCTGTCGGGTATCGGCCAAAGAATTGCCATTGGCAACGCCGGGGCCGGGGCGGGTGGTGAATGCGAGCTTTCCGACAGCGGCCGGGGGGAGGGATCCCTTGTCGTTGGCGAGGTGGGTTTTGGTCAGGTCGAGCCAGCCACCGGTCCAGCCGGCGGCGTAGCGCATCGTGTCGGAATCGAAACAGATGGCGGCGTCCTTGCCAAGCTTCACGGTGACGCCGCGCGCGGCAATCAGCTCGTCGGGTTTCCATGGAAGTGGGGCGACGCCGTCGACCTTTTTCTTGTCCTTCGTAGTGGCGTTCGCGGGTTTGGTGGGCGCGGTGGGCTTCAGCACCGAGTAGCTGAAGAAGGGGCCGTAGTCCATGTCGAGGCCGTGCGGGGGA
>JBBRIN010000240.1:0-6291 GCA_038221115.1 Tepidisphaerales bacterium | reverse complement strand
GCCCGAGGCCTTTGCCATTCTCCGCGAATCGATGGATCGCCACATCGGCATCCGCGCCATCTTCAATCCCGACGAGCGATTCGATCCCGACCAGCTCGATGACAGCCTGCTCGAAGCCTACGACGAAGTGCAGCGGCGGATGATCTCCACCGGCGAATCCTGGGCAACCGTCAGCATCCCCCCAAAGATCTACCAGGCCATCCGCACGCTGTACCCCGAAAGCCGCCCCCCATTCCGCGCGCGTTGCTTTGACGTGCAGTTGATCGGCGGACTCGTCCTCTACGAAGGAAAGATCGCCGAGATGTCGACCGGCGAAGGCAAAACGTTCGTCGCCCCCCTGGCCTGCTTCATGCGCATCCTCGAGGGCTACCACGCCCACGTTGTGACCGTGAACGATTACCTCGTCCGCCGCGACGCCGGCTGGGTGCGTCCGGCGTTCACCAACCTGGGCGTCACCGTCGGGTTCATCCAGAGCGAGATGGAGCCCGGCGGCGATACGCGACGCCAGCAGTACGAATCCGACATCACCTACGGCACCAACAGCGAGTTCGGCTTCGACTACCTCCGCGACAACATGAAGGTGCGCGTCGAAGAGCAGGTTCAGGGCACGCTCGACTTCGCCATCGTGGACGAGGTCGACAGCATCCTGATCGACGAGGCGCGTACGCCGCTGATCATCAGCGGCGCCGCTCACGACGACGAAAAGAAGTACATCGCCGCCGACGCCGTCGCGCGGGTAGTGATCGACAAGCACCGCCCCTATCTGGACGTCGAAAAGGCCATCGATACCGCCAAGCGCGCCATCAAATCCGCCGAGGGCGACGAGGAGCGCGCCCAGGGAGATAAGAAGCTCATCGAAGCCGCCCGCGCCCGCAAAGCAAAGGGCGAACAGGATCTGATCGACGCCGAGAAGAAAAAAGAAGGCGTCACCCAATACATCGAGATCGAGCGCGATCGCAAATCGGTTCACCTCACGCACGACGGCATCGCCGCCGCGCAAGAGGCCGCCGGCGTCGGCAGCTTCTACGTCGGCAACAACATGGAATGGCCCCACCTGATGGAGCAGGCCCTCCGCGCCCACCTGGTGTATGAGCGCGACAAGGAGTACGTGATCGAGCGCAACGTCGATCCGCGCTTCAGCACGGTCGTGATCGTCGATGAATACACCGGTCGAAAAATGGCCGGCCGCCAGTGGTCCGAGGGCCTGCACCAGGCCATCGAGGCCAAGGAAAAGGAAAAGATCAAGGAGGAGACCCAGACTCTCGCCACCATCACGCTGCAAAACTTCTTCAAGCTCTATAAGGCCCTGGCCGGCATGACCGGCACCGCTCAGACCGAAGCCGAAGAGTTCAACAAGATCTACAAGCTCGACGTCGTCAGCATCCCGACGAACCGCCCCGTCATCCGTCAGGACAGCGAGGACCGCGTCTATCGCACTGAAAAGGAGAAATGGGAAGCGATCATCGACGAGATCAAGGAAGAGAGCGACAAGGGCCGCCCCATCCTCGTCGGCACCACCAGCGTGGAAAAGAGCGAAATGCTCTCGCGCCTGCTCACGCGAAAGTACGGCGTCGAGCACGAGGTGCTCAACGCCAAGCAGCACGAGCGCGAAGCCTCGATCGTCGCCGTCGCCGGCCAGCAGCACAAAAACGCCCACGGTGAATCCGCCGGCAACGTCACCATCGCCACCAACATGGCCGGCCGCGGCACCGACATCAAGCTATCCAAGGAAGCCCACGCCTCCGGCGGCCTGCACGTGATCGGCACCGAGCGCCACACCGCGCGGCGCATCGACAACCAGCTTCGCGGCCGCGGCGGCCGCCAGGGCGACCCCGGCTCCAGCCGCTTCTACGTCTCGCTCCAGGACGAGCTGATGTCCATGTTCGCCGGCGAGTGGACCATCAAAGTCCTCGGCTGGCTCGGCATGGAAGAGGGCATGGCCATCGAAGACAAACGCATCTCCAAGGGCATCCTCCGCGCCCAGAAAAAGGTCGAAGAGCGCAACTTCATGGCCCGCAAAAATCTCCTCGAGTACGACGACGTCATGGACCGCCAGCGCCTCACCTTCTACGGCATGCGCCAACAGGTCCTCGAAGGCCGCGACGTCGACCGCGTCATCTGGAAGATGATCGGCGAAGCCATCGTCGACGCCGTCGACAAGTACATCCGCCAGGATTACGTCGCCGCCGTCGTGTCCGATTGGGCCAAGACCAACTTTGAAGTGCAGATCGACGCCTACGATCTCCGGGGCCAGCGCCACCTGGACGAGCTCGAACGCTACATCAAAGACCAGGCCCGCGCCGAAGCCACCACCAACATCACCGCCACCCTCGGCGAATTCATGGGCGAAGATGGCGAGGACTCCAGCCAGTGGGACACCAAAAACATGTCCTCCTGGATGATGAGCCGCTTCCAGGTGAACCTCAGCCAGGCCCAGATTCGCAAGACCAGCGCCGATGATCTGGAGACGATGCTGCGCCAGTCGGCGGTCGAGCAGATCGACGCCCGCGATTGCGGCGGCCTGCTTAAGTATCTCGAGCCGAAGTTCGCCGAAGAAGAGCTGGCCGCATGGGCCCGCGACAAGTTCGACATCCAGCTCACCGCCGACGACATGTTCACCGGCGGCGAACGCGCCCGCGCCGTCAAAACCCCCGAGGAAATCGCCGAGCTAATCGAAACCCGCGCCCGCGAGGCCTACGCCCGCCGCGAGATCGAGTACCCCATCGATCACACCATTTCCTACGCCTTCGGCGGCATCGGTGGCGACACCGACAACCCCTACGCCGCCGACTACGTCCGCGCCTGGGCCCTGATGAAGTACGGCAAAGAGATGTCGCCGGAACAGATCCGCGGCGTCCCCGTTCGGCGCCTGCGCGAGAATCTGCTCGCGCTCCAGGAGCCCTACTTCACCGGCGACAAGCTCGCCGCCGAAATCGACGCCACGATCGCCTCCGCCGGCGACGACCTCGACAAGCTCGCCAAGGCCTATAACGCCCGCTATGCCGACAACGATCTGGACCCTTCCAAACGCATCCGCGACCGAATGACCGCCAAGGATTTCGAGCCGCAGACCCTCAGCGAGGTTGCCGCCGCCGAGTCCGATGAAGCCGTCGACGATCGCTACCCGCCGCAGTTAAGCGTCCGCGACTTCCTTCTGAAGCGCCTCCGCCAGTACTATCGCCGCGAGTTGACCGAGCTCGAGCAATTCGTCCTGATCCAGATCTTCGACCAGAGCTGGAAGGACCACCTGTACGCCATGGACATGCTCAAGGGCGGCATCGGCCTTCACAGCTTCGCCGAGCGCGATCCGCGCATCCTGTACAAGAAGGAGGGCTTCGCCTTCTTCCAACAGATGATGGCCGGCGTGCGCGACAAGGTGACCGACCTGATCTTCCGCGCCCAACTTCGCGGCATGGAAGAGGCCAGGAGCCAATACCGCGAGACCGCCGCGGTCCACGAGGACGCCGGCGGCTACGGCGTCGCCGAAAACCTCCGAACCGTCGGCGCCACCCCCGAGGGCCAACCACCTGGCGAATTGGCCAGCGGCGGTGGCGGGGGGGGCGACGTCGCCACGAAAGTCAAAACCATCGTGAATGAAGCCCCCAAGGTCGGCCGCAATGATCCTTGCCCCTGCGGCAGCGGGAAGAAGTACAAAAAGTGCTGCGGAGCCAACGCCGCCTGATCGCGATCGCATCCAGAACCCAAGACGCCCCGGGCAACTCCTATGAGCCCCGGGGCGTTTTATTGGCTCATTCTTCCGCCGTATCAGCCTTCTCTTGTTCCCCGCGCCACTCCACCTTGCGCGCGTCGCCCCAGAGATTATCCAGGTCGTAAAAAATGCGCCCATCGGGGTTGAAGACATGAAGGACGGTGTCGACAAAATCGACGCAGATCCAGTGATCCCCCTCATATCCCGAGCGCGATAGCGCATGGTGCCCCGCCGGCGCCCCCATCTCTTCCGCCTCGTCGCACACCGTGCGCATCTGCCGCGGGCTCGTGCCGGTCGCGATCACAAAAAAATCCGTCACCGGCGAAACCCCCGAGACGTCCAGCACCACTATGTTCGAGCAATGGCTATGCGACGCCAGCCGCGCCGCATCGATCGCGAACTTCCGCGCCGATTTCACCCGCGCCGCGTCCTTCTGCCGTGCCTTGGCTTCCGTAGCCGGGATTTCTTTCGTAGCGATAAGCCACCTCCAACGATCAGACACAACTCCCGATCAATACCCCGCAATGATATGTCGCCGGCGCGGACGCGCATAGGGCGTACGGTGTCTCATTGCGCCGTTGCCCCTACGGCTTCTCGTCCCCCTTGGGCTCGGCATGCAGGTTCGCCAACCGCTGGAACGACCGCCGAATATATTGCTCCACTTCCTGCCGGTCATCATTCACATCCTGCACCGGGTTCTGGCTCAGGAAGATCGCAATCGTCGCCGCCCAACGGTGCAGGTCCGCCGGCGACAATTTATCCAGCGTCTCGGGCGTGATGTCCTTAAACCCAAGTCGCTTGGCGCTTTCCGCGAACAGCTCCGGCGCCACGTAATGCCCGATCATCACCCGTTCCCACATGTGCAGCGAATCCGTGTAATCCTTCACCGCTTCTTTAAGCCTTTCCTCCCGCTCCGCCCCCGCCGGCAGCAGCATCGCCTCTAAGTAAGCCGCGTCCGCCAGGCACATCGACCGCATGCCTTCCATCGTTTCCCGGTGGCTCCTGAATCCCCCCTCTGCCGCCGGAAATCGCCGCACGTGCCGCACGAACTCCTGCTGCGCCATATCCGCGATTTTCACCGCCAGCCGGTAGTGGTAGATCGCCTCCCGCGCCGCATCGATCCCGCTGATCGCCGTCGTCGGCGACAGCATCGCCGTCGGCAGCTCGTTCTCCAGCTTCTCGTCCTTCGGCTGCTGCCCGAACGCGCGCCGCTCCGCCTTGCGCCCCGCCGTCCACTCCGTCTCGCCCCATAGCTTCGTATTGATCGCCGGCCGGTTATCCACCACCAGGTCGCTCAACTGAAGGTGCTTCTGGTGCGTCGTATCCCGGATCACCTGGCACTGCTTGTAGTAATTCACCCCGATCGCCATCGGCGGCACGCCATACGGAAACGGCTCAAACCGCTTCAAATATTGCATCTCCGATCCGTCATTCCAGTCCGCCCCCGCCGGCAGGTCGGCCGGGCGCGGCGTCTTTGGCGTCACCTTGTCCGGCAAAAAGTTCCCATCCAGATCCAGCAGCGGATCGAGCCGAATGCGATGGTTCGTCGCGTTAAACACCACCGGCGTCGATGGCCCGTAACTCACCCCCTCGCCATGCAGTAGCGGTCGAATCGCGTCCGCCGTCAGCTTATTGATTGTGAAGCGGCCCTCCTTCTTCGCCTGCGCGACAAGCACCTCCCGCCGCGCCGGCTCAAGCGCCGCCCGAAACAGAATCGCGTCCAGCTCCTCCACTCGTCCCGCCGGAACCATCACCACCACGTCGACAAAGCTCTCCCTCCGAACGCGGTCGATGTAGAATTCCTTCTCCGCGCTGTTGCCGAGCTTATCGAAAAAGATCTGTCCGACCTGCGAAAGAATGTTCAGATCATCGTGGTGCTGCGCGTTCACGTTATATGCGTACTGAAGCGCGTCCAGAATCGTCAGGTACTTGTTGGCCTTGTTGGCCATCTGGACGCTGATGTTGTACGCCTTGTTCCAGATCTGAAAGATGTGAACCGAGTCAAACTCCGGTTGCAGCAGCCGGATCAGCTCGACCTTGCTGTCAAAGTCCTGCAATTCCTTCTGCTGCTTCTGCGTTTCGCTGCTCGTCCACAACAGCATCACCAGCGGCCCCCGCAATCCCCCCAGCAGCAGCGCCAGCGAAAAGCTGTTCAAGTTGCTGAGCTTCGCCTCCGATCCGGTATTCTTCACCAGCTCATGGTGCGTGCGCTGCGTGACGTGTTGCAAGAGGCTCATCGCGATGAACGAGACCAGCACCACGATCGCCGTGAGCGTGCGCCCCCCCGAGCGCGTGCGCCCCGCGCGCCCCCCGCGCCGCGTTGATCCAGCCGGCGGGCTCGACGTGCGAACATCCGCGCGGGTGTCGCTGATCGCGCTCATGGCGCCACCTCCTTGCCCTTGAAGAACACATAAGCCAGAACCGTCAGCGGCAGCCCGAACGCCAGCAGCACCTTGATCGACTCCAGTACGACCCGCGGCGCAAGGGTGACGCCGCGCTCGATATCCTCTGTCGCCGAAAACTGCGCGATATCCGGCAGCACCTTCGACACCACATTCAGCAGCGATGACAGCCGATCCACC
>JBBRIN010000239.1:0-6300 GCA_038221115.1 Tepidisphaerales bacterium | reverse complement strand
AGGATGTAGTCGCGGAAGTTCGGGTCCGACTGGAGGAGCTCAACCGCGCCGTGCGCCGGCCGACGGCCGGTCGCGTCGGGTAGGAACAGGCTCGTCAATCGGCGGCCCAGCTCGAGCGCCACCTGGTTCAGCGTCATTAATTTGCCGGAGCCGGTCGGGCATTCCACCTGCGTGCCTTCCGCGAAGAAGCGATCGTAAACGCGCAGCGCCGTAATGAGCATGAAGGCGGTCGGGAACCAGATCGGCCCGCGCCAATTGCTGTTGCCGCCGAAGATCCGGGTGGTTGAGTTGCCCGGCTCGTAGCGAACCGTCCAATCGCGCTCCTGGAGATCGAGGACGTAAGGATGGGTCAGGTGATATCGGGAGACGGAGCGGACGCCGAAGGGGGACAGGAATTCTGCTTCATCAAGGGTGCGCGTGAGGATCTGCTTGAGCTTGTCGTAATTGACGATGGACAGGAGGCATTTTGCTCCGTCGGGGGTCCAGACGCACACCATTCCTTCGGACAACTCCGGCCGGTTCATCATCAGCCACTCGTAGCGCGCCTTGAAGTTGGGCAGCTTTTGGAACCAGGAGTGCTCGAGCACCTGGCACGCAAACAGCGGGACGAGCCCCACCTGCGAGCGCACCTTGAGCAGTCGGGAACTGTCCCTGCGACCATCGAGGCCATGCGCCACATCGTAGTACCAGCCGTCAGCGTCGTCCCACAGCTTCATCCCAGGCGCGATCTCGTGATTCATCGCGACGCTGATGGACATGAAGTGCTCGAAGAACTTAATGCCCAGGTGTTCGTAAACTGGATCCTCCTGGGCCAGCTCGAGGCCGATGGCCATCAGGTTCAGGCAATAGAGGCCCATCCAACCGGTGGCGTCGGCCTGCTCGACATACCCGCCGCCGGGAAGCGGTTGGCTGCGGTCGAATACAGAGATGTTGTCCAGCCCGAGGAAGCCGCCCTGGAAGATATTCCGGCCCGCGCTGTCCTTGCGGTTGATCCACCAGGTGAAATTAAAAAGCAGCTTGTGATAGCAGCGCTCGAGAAATTCCCGATCCCCCACCTCGCCATTGGCGTGCTTCTCGACGTTGTAAACCCGCCAAACGGCCCATGCCTGCACCGGCGGGTTCACGTCGGAGAATTCCCACTCATACGCGGGAATTTGACCGTTGGGGTGCTGAAGCTTTTCGCTGACCAGCAGCTCTAACTGCTCCTTGGCAAAATCGATGTCGATCATCGACAGCGGGATCACGTGAAACGCCCAGTCCCACGCCGCGAACCACGGATATTCCCACTTGTCCGGCATGCTGATCACATCGGCCACCGAAAGGCTCTGCCAGTCCTTGTCGCGGCCCTTCTTGCGCGCCTTAGGCGGCGGGTATTTCGGGTTGTCGCCATTCAGCCAGGTCTGCACGTCGAATACGTAAAACATCTTGTTCCACATCATTCCCGCAAAAGCCTGCCGCTGGACGCGCCGCTCCTCCTGGCTTGCTCCCGCAGGGTGAATCGTCTCGTAAAAGTCGTTCGCCTCCGGAATGCGTTTCTCGAAGATTTGGTCGAAGCTGGCGAACGGCCGCGCCTGACGCTTGTCGCCAATGACGTATCGGACGGTCCATGTCTCGCCCGGCCCCAACTCGCGGCTGTACCACGCGCCGGCCTTGGTCCCTTTGTTCAACGGGTTTACGACGCCGGGTTTGCTTTTGACGATGTGCTCGTGAAAGGCGTCCTTCACGTACCCCTTGATGTTCGTCACCCCATAGAGCAACTCGCTATTCGTTTCGTTGTTGGTGAACAGCAAGCGGGGGAGGCCTTCATCCTGTGCCGAGAAGTAAACAAAGCGCTCCCCATGAGTCTTGTGCCGACACGCCAGCTCGCACCACTTACTGTCCTCGCATCCGCGCTTCTCGATGAGCGGCTCTTCGGCGCGGACGGGCCCCCACGCCCAGTCATTGCGATACCAGAGCTGCGGCACCAGATGCAGAAACGCCGGCTGGGCCGCGCGATTGATCGCGGTGATGCGGACGCAGATTTCCTCGGGCCCGCTCTTGGCGTACTCGACGAAGACGTCAAAGTAGCGGCTGTCGTTAAACACCCCCGTGTCCCACAACTCATACTCCGCGTCGAAGGTCGTTCGGGCCCCATTCACCTCGTTCAACTTCTGGTAAGGAAACTCGGCCTGCGGGTACTTGTAGAGCATCTTCAGGTACGAATGCGTCGGCGTGGAGTCGACGTAGTAATACAGCTCCTTGACGTCTTCGCCGTGATTGCCCTCAGGGCCGGTAAGGCCGAACAGCCGCTCCTTCAGAATCGGGTCCTTCTCGTTCCACATCGCCAGGCCGAAGCACAGAGTCTGCTGGTCATCGCAGAACCCGGCAATCCCGTCCTCTCCCCAGCGGCAAGCCTTTGAGCGAGCCATCTCGTGCGTCAGAAATGACCACGCGGACCCGTCCGCGCTGTAATCCTCCCGGACCGTGCCCCAACTGCGCTCACTGAGGTATGGCCCCCACTTCTTCCAATCCCGCTTGCCTTGCCGATGTTCTAAAAGCCGCTCGTGCTCGCGGGTCTGGGCGACGGATCGAGAGCCGGTAGCGGTGGTGGTCTTGCGCATGGTGGTGTATGGCGCGGCCATCATACGGCGGCGCGGTTCAAACTTCCCACTGTCCTTGCCGCCATCACTGGCGCACCGTCTAATGCGGGCCGATGCCCGGTGAATTTGATTTCATCTCGTGGATCCGCTCCCAGCAATCGGCGAGCAAATCCGTGCTCCTGCCCGCCGGCGACGATCTGGCGATTTTGAAATGGTCGCCAGACGATCTATTGCTCGTTGGCGTCGATCAGGTTCTCGACGGCGTCCACTTCGATTCCTCCGTCCACGCGCCGCGCGCCATCGGCCGAAAGGCGATGAATCGCAACCTTTCTGACTGCGCCGCGATGGCCGCACTCCCCGCCGCCGCCCTCGTCTCCATCGCCGCCCCCCACGGCATCGGCCAGGAATACCTCCAGGAACTCTACCTCGGCATCAAAGAAGCCGGCGACAAATTCAATTGCCCCATCATCGGCGGCGACACCGCCTCCTGGCCCAACAAGCTCGCCGCCACCGTCACCATCCTCGCCCGCTCTGCCGGCGTCACCCCCGTCACCCGCTCTGGCGCAAAACCCGGCGACGTGATCTATGTCACCGGCCCTCTCGGCGGCTCCATCCTCGGCCGACACATGACCTTCGAGCCTAAAATCGAACTCGCGCGCCGCCTCGCCCAAACTTACCCCATCACCTCCATGATCGACCTGAGCGACGGCCTCTCCCGCGACCTCCAACAAATCTGCCGCGAAAGCAACGTCAGCGCACTTCTGAATCTCGTCCCCGTTCACGAGGAAATCGAAATGCGCCGCGACGGACATTCCCCGCTCGAACACGCCCTTCACGACGGTGAAGACTACGAGCTCCTCTTCACCAGCCCCGATCTGATCCCCACCGATCTGGCAATCAGAATCGGTCAAATCGGACTCGAACCGCCGGCCATCAGTCGGACCGTTCCCCGGGTGTGGATTCAGGGTCCTAGTGGCCAATCCGTCCCCCTCGAGCCCAAAGCCTGGGAACACCCCCTCTGAGCGTCGCCATCTTCGAAACCTTCTCCGTCGAAGAAACCGAAGCCGTCGCCGCGCGCCTCGCCACCACCCTCCACGGCGGCGAGTGCATCGCCCTCCACGGCGAGCTCGGCGCCGGCAAAACCCAGTTCGTCCGCGGACTCGTGCGCGCCCTCGGTGGCAAGCCCCGCGCCGTCAGCAGCCCCACCTTTGTATTGCTCAACGTTTACGCCGGAGGTCGCCTGACCGTCTATCACCTCGACGCCTATCGCGTTCGCGGCGCGGATGATTTCGAAGCTATCGGTTTTATCGAGCTTTTAGAGCAGGGAGGCGTTGTCGTCGTCGAATGGGCAAGCCGGGTGGCCTCATTGCTGCCGGAGCGCCGCTACGAGGTGAAGATCGATTCCCTGGATGAAACGCACCGGCGCATCGAGGTCGCCGCACCCCTCCCCGATGGCGTCGCTTGACGCCTTTTACTTGTTGCCCGCCCCCGTCGGATTCAGCGTCCTCAGCATTTCCTGAACCTGCCGCTCCTTCTCGTGCTGCGCCGCTTCGGCTTCGCGGGCGCGAAGGGCCGACAGCTGCGCGTCCGTCCACGCCTTCACCTTCTCCGCCAGCCCCGCCGGCAGCGACGCCATTGCCGCGGCGATCAGGAGCCTCGGCTTCTCCGGCGTTCCCGTCAGCGGGATCACCAGCGGCTTACCCGTCCTGGCCATCTCAGGCACGTCCGCCTGCAATTTCGCGCTGTTCACCGCCATCGTCATCTTCAAATCACCTTCCACCGTCGACGTGCCCGACAGCGTCACCTCGGCGCTGCCAACCTTCATCGCCGCCGGTGCGATGTTGATCGCACCGCTATCCACGATGAAGTTTGCCGGCTCCCCAGTCAGCAGCGGCGTCGGATTGGTATCGCCGCTCACCACGCTCAACTGCCCGAGCAATCCACGCGGCATGCCGCCCTCCCCCGACGCATCCCGCCCCCCCGCCAGCTTCACGTCCTGCAATTCAATCTGTGCGCTGGCATTCCCCACCCACCACTGACGGGCCAGCGGCATATTCATCGACTTAATCCGCAGCACCATCGTCCCTTCGATCGCCTGCTGGATCAGCGGGTTCACGCAGGCAAGGCCGCGCCGCGCCGGTCCCTTGGGTAATGCCACAGTGATGGTATTGTCGCCATCCGACTTGGACGCCATGGTCACGATCGCCGGGTTCGGCTTCAGGTCAAACGTCGGCTTCACATGAACCTGCGTGCCCGGCCCCGCCAGCTCGCGGATATCCAGCGTCAGCACGCCGCCGCTGCCGGTCAATGCCAGGTTCAATCGCTCGAACTTCGCTCCAAACGCAGGCCGATAATCCGCAGGCGTCAGCAGCGGGAACATCACCCCAATCAGCTCCGTCGGCACATTGGTTCCCTTGGCCGTTGCATCCACCTGCACCGCCGACGGCACGAATCGACCCCCTTCACCCAGCGACACCGTGCCCGCACATTCAAATGTTTGATTCCGTTCCTCGCCGGTTAGACCCACCGCGCCATCGAGCTGAAACTTCCACGGCTGATCCAGCGACGCAATCTGCATCGACCCATCCAGCGCCGTAAATCGCACCGACTGAAACACCGCATTGAGCGTCCGCGGATCGGTCTCCCCGCGATAAAGATTCAACTGCGCGTTCGTCAGCGTGATGTCCCCCGACAAATGCGCCAGCTCCGCCGCGGGCATGCCGGCCTTCCACGGCAGCGCGCCGGTCAATCGCTCATAAGTATCGCGGTGCGCGTCGTCGCCCGAATCAAAGACATAATCCACAACCAGACCGTCGATCTCGCACTTCCCCAGATCGTACCGGCCCCGCAGCATCTTCCACAGCGACAGATCGCTCTTTAGGCTGTTGAACCCGATGATGCGTCCGTCGGTCCCCTTGATCCAGAATTGGCTCACCGTCGTTCCGCCGCGCCAGCTCGTGGTGATGTCCCCGATGGAAATGTCGGCGTTGTACTTGGATTCCAGCCGCGCCCGGAGCAAACGCCGGCCAACGCGGTTGTGGATGATCTGCGGCATCAGCACGATGCCGAGCAGGCCCACCACCAGCGCCCCGATCGCATAACGCTTCCAGTGGTTTTTCTTCACCGGAAGGTCGTGCCGCTCGACCGGGTTGGGGAACGACATGTCTTCATCCATGACCGGAAACTCCTGAAACTGCGCGTGGGGAGACACATCAGGTATATCGGATTGTCCGATGCGCGACTCGATCCGTAAAGTGCCTTGCTACCTCCCGCCTCTCAATTTAGCCTGAGCAGACAACTCCAGGAGCCTGCCGATGCGCCAGTTCGTTCTCCTTCTCTGTTTTACAGCCACCCTCTCCCTTCACGCCGGCCCCCTCTCCATCGGCACAGCCAAAATCGACGTGACGCCGCAAACGCCCGTTCGCCTCTGCGGCTATCTCGCCCGCAAAGCCGAATCCGAGGGCGTCGAGCAACACCTCTTTGCCCGCGCGCTCGCCATCGGCACCGATGCAAAGGACGCCTGTGTCCTTGTCACCATCGATTCCACCGCCATCTCCGCCGCCTTTGCCGACTCCGTAGCGGCGCGACTAAACAAAGAGCTGCACATTCCCCGCCATCGCCTCACCTTTTCCGTCACCCACACCCACGCCGCTCCGTGCCTCACCGGAACGCTCGTCAATATCTTCGGCCAGCCCATTCAAGCCCCCGAACAAGCGCACAT
>JBBRIN010000238.1:0-6309 GCA_038221115.1 Tepidisphaerales bacterium | reverse complement strand
AAGTGGAACGACGTGATCGGGGAAACGGGCTATGCGATCGAGCGGTCGGACGACGGGGGGCAGACCTACCTGGTGATCGGCTCGGCGGGGGCGAACGCGACCAGCTACAGCGACAAGAACGTGCCGACGAACACGGGCTCCAACGTCACGTCGTGGTATCGGATCGCGGCGACGAATTCGGCGGGGCAGTCGGGTTACTCGGCGGCGACGTCGGTGACAACGCCGCGACTGGTGACGCCGGGGGCGCCGGTGAACGTGGCGGCGGTTTCCGACGGCACGACGTCGCGCATTAACCTGAGCTGGGGGGATGATGGCAGCGACTTCACGAGCTTCAAGATTCGCCGGTCGATCGATTCGACCTTTGGGGCGTACGCGGAGATCAACGTGGCGGCGACGCCGGGCGGGGCGGGGTCGACGTACAGCTTTGCGGACGCGACGCTGGCGGCGGGGACGGCGTATTACTACCGCGTGTATGCGTTCAACGGGTCGGCGATGTCGGCCGCATCGAACCAGGTGACCGCGTCAACGGCGGCGCCGGCGGCAGTGGGGACGGGCACGGGGATTACCGGGAAGTATTACGACAACGCGGACTTTACGAACCTGAAGCTGACGCGCACGGACGCGACCATCAACTTCAACTGGGGCAACGGGTCACCGATTGGCTCGGGTAAGACGAAGATGGGCGCGGATACGTTCTCCGTTAGATGGCGCGGGCAGGTGCAGACGCGGTATGACGAGGATTATACGTTTTACTCGAACACCGACGACGGCGTGCGGCTGTGGGTGAACGGGCAGTTGCTCCTAAACGTGTGGCGGAGCAACACCACGGCGTGGTCGACGACGCCGATCCATCTGGCCTCCGGACAGAAGTACGACGTTCAGATGGATTATTACGAGAATACGGGCGGGGCACTGGCGCAGTTGTCGTGGTCGAGCCCAAGCACATTGAAGCAGGTGATTCCGTCGGCGCAATTGTACGCGTACGGGGTGTTGCCGACGCCGTTGACGGTGGCGCCGGGGACGCCGGCGATTCCGATGGCGGTTCAGCCGACCCTGGCGGCGAAGACTTTCTCGACAGCGGAGATTGCGCCGGCAGCGTGGACGACGCCGACCCGCAAGCGGGCGGATGATGGCCAGGACGCTGAGGGTGAAGGGAAGACGGACGGGATCTGGTGATCCTGGGCTAAGCTTCGGGATCGAAGGCGTTTGGTCGCGGCGGCTACTACGGCCTCGGCTGACTTCTGCCTCGCCTTCCCGCGTCGTTGCCGGCGCGGTAGTCCCGATGTTCCTCCCTCGCCTCCTTCAGATTCGGCCTCGCGGCCGACACCCTTGCTTAAACGGTCGGTTCCGCTCGTTGCCGCCCGTAGAGGACTTTCACCTCCTAAACCACACAACATGCGTGGCACACACGCCACAGGGCGGATCGCAATGATCCGCCCTGAAGCCTCTTCTCCGTTTGTCAGCCCGCGGCATTCAATATCGCGCGACCCGGGTCCCGTACCCATACCCGTATCCGTAGTCGTAAGCATTGTTGAGGTTGTATGTGAAGCGGTTCTTGTAATACGCGTAATCGAGGGCTTGATTCGCCGCCTCGACCGCCCCACCGCGGAACGACTCGGCGGTGATCGATGCGATCCGGGCATCTTCAATCTGGCGACGGATACCCGCCAGCTCCTGATTGCTCCGCATCGAGCTGTCGAATTCATCGCGAAGAGCCTGGACCCGCGTCCCGGCGGACATCAGACGCGAGCGCGCGTCGGCGACCTTGGCGTCGCCCCGAAGCGCGGACACTTCCATGTCCGTCACCACCTGGGCATAGTTCAGCTTCACCGTGGCCAGGTTGACGACCGCCTTCATCTTCACTTCGTCATGGCCTGCCTGGGCATCCTTCTCCGTCGGCTTGGCCGCGTCGTAAGTCGCCCGGACCTCGGCAATCTGCTCGCCCAGCTCATGTTTCAAGGCCACGTTGGCCTGATATTTTGAATCGTTGACAACCGACCTGAGCGCGGCGTTACGGGCTGCGAGGTAATCGTTCCACGCCTGCTGCTCGGCCTTCAGGGCATCTATCATGTCGTGTGAATGATCGAACGTGTACTGCATCTGCCGGATCGCATTGCCCAGGGAGTATTCGAGGCGGCGGAAATTAGCGCGGGCAAAGGCCGCGCGGGCGTTGGCTTCGACGGCGCCGCGAACCTCGCCGGACGGGAAGTCGCTGTTGGCGGACTCCATCGGCCCCATGTCGTGGCGCATGCGATCATCGCGATCCCGGCCCATCTCACGGGGGGGGGTGCGATCGTCATCCAGCAATCGCGGCGGCACGCCCGCGGGCTTCGATTGCCCGAGTGCCGCGCCGGCCGAAACCAGCGCGAATGCCATCGCCGCCATCAAGGGGGCTTGCTTACGAATTCGTCCGTGCATGGAATCCTCCCATCGATCAAACGCCCGCGGCTCAGGCTTGCAACTTGTCGGGTCGGCAACGCACATCCGATAACCGTAAACCCCGACAATGTCGCACCCTCGCCATCTGGTGCAGTTCTCTATGGTGTCTAGCAGCCACAAGCGGCCGAATTATAACCAACCGCTCCCCGGCCATGGCAAGCTAAATGTTCCCGCCCCCGGGGGGGTGGCCCACGGCAAGATTTGACTCTGGGCAACCTATGCCGATCGCTCGGCACCGGCCTACCGAAGTGGCTCAATGACCGGGGGTTATCGGACAAACGCGTGGATTCAAACGAACGGCCCGCCGCACTTGCGCGCGCCGGGCCGCCTCTTACGCCCAAATCTCGACTGCAAGATCAGCAGAATTCGGCGCCCACTTCGAATCGGCCGCTCTCCGCCTTGCGGCAGTTCACAATGCGGATTTCGGATAGCAGCCGTTGCTCGCCAAACCCCACCTCGACGATCCAGAACGCCCCTGTCGCCAATTCGCAGTCGGCAGAGAAGCCGATGCCATGTCGCGAGATATTGATGGACCGGACCTCCCGTCGTTCCTCCATCGGCTGGACCGCGGTGGGCGAGCAAATCCACGCGTCCATCACATGCGGCGCCCGAACGGTGCGCCGCTTCTTCGCACCGGCAAGTCGCAGCGTGGCGCCGCCGGGATTAACATTTTGCGCGAGGGCTTCGGTGCTCATGGGGGTGACATCGGCGCGATCCGCGGAGCGGTTTATCTCCGAACAATCGTTACACTTTCCCATCGGTCCATGCCGCCGCCCGATAATCCGTGCCCTTCAATAGAGGCTCGCCAGCATGCCCAACGAACTTGCGGACTGGATCTTCACCGGCGGCAATCTGATCACGCTGGACCCCCGCCGCCCCCGCGCGACTGCCCTCGCGGTTCGCGGCGATCGAATCGCGTATGTCGGCGACGATGCCACCGCGCTGCTCTTCAAAGGCCCACGCACGCAGATCGTGCCGCTTGGCGGGCGGTGCGTCGTCCCGGGCTTTTGCGACGCCCACCTTCATTTTGCCAGCTACGGCCAATCCCTTCTCCGCCATGCCGATCTTGTTGGATGCGAAACGGTTGCCGAAGTGCTGGAACGGGTCGCCGATCTCGCCGCCCGGACGACAGGGTGGATCCAGGGCCATGGGTTCGATCAGGACAAGCTCAAAGAAAAGCGGTTTCCCACCCGGCGGGAGCTCGATGGCGTGTCGTCCAACCGGCCGATCCATATCAGCCGGATTTGCGGACACGCGGCGGTGGTGAATTCCGCAGCTTTGGCCCTGGTCAGCGAATCCGAGCGCGCCGCCGGCGATCCTGACATGGGCCTGTATACGGAAACCGACGCGGATGCCTTCTACCGCTACATGCCGGCGCCTGATGAGGGTGAATGGGAAGCGGCCATCCTAGCGGCGGCCGAGGTAGCACTCCGCACCGGGATCACGTCGATCCACACGCTGCTCGACACGCCGGCGCAGATGGCTGGATATTCGCGCCTCCGCGCCAAGAGGAAGCTCCCTCTGCGGGTTACGGCAATGCCCCCCTACGCCGCCGTCGCGTCGCTACACGCCAACGGCATCCGCACCGGCTTCGGCGACGAAATGCTTCGCTTCGGAGCGGCCAAGCTTTTTGCGGATGGGTCGCTCGGCGCTCACACTGCGCTGCTCGCGGAACCCTACACGGATGCCCCTCGTACTCGCGGCATCCGCATCTACGAGCCGGGGGATTTGAAGGTGAAGTGCGCTGATGCGCAGGCGAAGGGGTTTCAATTGGCGATTCACGCCATTGGCGACCAGGCCATGCGCGAGACTTTGGATGCGATTGAACATGCACTGGGGTCGGCTGGGGACAATCGGATTCATCGCCATCGCATCGAACACTGTTCGCTGACGCCGCCGGATTGTTTGGAGCGAATGGCCCGCCGGCAGATCGTCGGCATCCTGCAACCCCAATTCGTCCGCTCGGACAGTTGGACGTTTGATCGCATCGGCCCCGAGAGAGAAGCCTGGGCATACCCGTTCCGCTCAATGCTCCAAGCGGGTGTTCCCATCGCGCTTTCGAGCGATTGCCCGGTCGAACGGCTTGACGCCTTCGCCTGCCTGGCTGCTGCGGTCGGGCGCGATGCTTGGACGCCGGATGAAACGCTGACGCCGATGGAGGCGATCGAGGCTTATTGCATGGGTGGGGCGTATGCGGCGCATGCCGAACACGTCGTCGGCTCGCTGGAAGCGGGAAAGCTGGCAGACCTCGCCGTGTTGTCGGAGGATCCAACGCGAGTCGGCGCGTATTCGATTGGGTTGGTCAAAGCCGAGCGGGTTTTCGTTGGGGGGTTGGAAAATGCGAAATCCGGCTAAGCGGCGGGCACAGTCGCGCGCCGTACCCGCGAAGAGTGGCCCCGTCGCTTCGGGGAATGCGGTTTTGAGGTTTTGGATGCGCGGATCGGATTGGCGCCGGCCGGCAGAATGAGTTCGATCTGTACCTGCCGCGCGCCGAACATCAGTTCCATAACTTCGCGCACGTTGCGCACGATCTCATCAAGCGTGTGCCCCTGTGTAATTACGCCCGGCTCTTCGAGCCCTTGCGCGACATACCACTTTCCCTCGCGCTGAACCTGGACATGAAGTACGTGCATTGGGGCTCTCCCCAAACTTGGCAGACTATCCGCCCGTGCGCTCGAACGCAGCTTTGATCAAGGGCCTTGCGAGTTCGACATCTTCTTTCGTTCGAATCGTGAGCTCCAGATCACCCGTTCCGTAATGCCCGATCTGACGCACATCACGCGCGTTGGCGGGCAACGGGGACAATTCATCCGGGTCGAGTTTCAGAAAAAGGTATAGCTTGCTCTTCTGAATCTCCATGCAGACAAAATTCTGTGTCACTTTGTAGGCAACGTACTTCTTCTTCGGAGCTTCCTCGACCGATTCGTCAAGATTCAGAATGAACTCGCGGAGCTCATTGGCCAATTCCACGATCGAATCGGCGACGTCCTCAAGGTGCTCTTCGTATGAATAAACTCCCGTCGCGCGCGTCAGGGCCGCCTTCTTCCCAGGCGTGAGCAAGGGCTGCCCCCCCTCGGGTGAGGGCATCGGAGTCGCCACCAGCGACGTGCTGCGCCTGAACACTTCCTCAAGCGAGAATGCGCCATTGTGATATGAGCGGTACTGCCACAGCTCGATGTTCGCCCCCATCATCTGCACCGCGTGCAGGTCAAATTTCTTGTATCCGGGGGCGATGCAGATCACCCGAATCGCAGACCAATCCACATCGGTCGGCTTGCCCATGGCCCGATTCACGGCAACCTGGAAATCGCCGCGATGATCGTCAAGCCAAGAGAGGTAATATAGACTTTGATTGATCAGCTCTGATGACTCGACTTTTTTGTATTCAATAATGACGGGGTTGTCGTCCTCAGATAGCGCAAGGCTGTCGATGCGACCGGCGTGCTGGGCGCCTGTTGAGAACTCCGTGGCGACGAGTCGACAGTTGAACACGGCCTCCAAATTTCGCTCTATCAGCGTCTGAATCTCTTTCTCGCTGCCGAAATTGGTGGGGCGAATTAGTTCGAGCTTCATTCCGTCGCGTTGAAAAAGAGCCATGTTTTGCTTACCCCATGTGCTTGATCATTTCGCTGGCGAACTCGCTGCATTTTACCTTTTTGGCGCCTTCCATCTGACGGGCGAAATCGTAGGTGACGGTCTTGGCGGCGATGGCGTCGTTTAAGCCTTTGGTGATGAGGTCGGCGGCTTCCTGCCAGCCGAGGTATTCGAGCATCATGACGCCGGAGAGGATGACGGAGCCGGGGTTGACGACGTCCTGGTTGGCGTACTTGGGGGCGGTGCCGTGGGTGGCTTCGAAGATGGCGTGGCCGG
>JBBRIN010000237.1:0-6310 GCA_038221115.1 Tepidisphaerales bacterium | reverse complement strand
CGGATTGCCGAGCGGATGGGCGCCGTCGGTGGCGCATCCGATCGGGGCTCTCTTAGGTTGCCTGGCGGTGTCGGTGGCGTTGCCGTTCTTCGTTGTTTCGACGACGGGGCCGCTGTTGCAGCGGTGGTTCACGGCGACCGGGCATCGGGCGGCGGTGGATCCGTACTTTTTGTATGCGGCAAGTAATGCGGGAAGCCTGATCGCGCTTCTGGGATATCCGGTACTGGTTGAGCCGCTGCTGCGGTTGCGGCAGCAGGCGGTCGTATGGGGGGTTGGATACGCGGTGTTGGTGTTGATGATCGGCGGGTGCGCGGCGTGCTTGTGGCGGTTCGCGCCGCCGACGCCGAAAAGGGAAAGGTCAGGCTATGCGGTGCATGCGGGGCCGAGTTGGAAGCGGCGCTGCTGGTGGATCGTGCTGGCCGCGGTGCCATCGAGTTGGCTGCTGGGGGTGACGACGTTCATTACTTCGGACATCGCGGCGGTGCCGTTGTTCTGGGTCGTGCCGTTGGCGCTGTATCTGTTGAGCTTCGTGCTGGTGTTCTTGAAGGAGCCGCCCCTGAAGCACGGGTGGATGGTGCGGCTGCTTCCGGTGGCGGTGCTGGGGGTGGCCCTGCTGCAACTGGTACATGCGGCGCAGCCGGCCTGGTTGATTCTGTTAGTACACCTGGCGACGTTCTTCATCGGGGTGATGGTCTGCCACGGAGAGCTGGCGCGGCAGCGTCCGGCGGCGGAGCACCTGACGTATTTCTATCTGATGCTGTCCATCGGAGGAGCCCTGGGCGGAGCGTTCAATGCGCTGCTGGCACCGGTGCTGTTCAACCGGGCATGGGAGTATCCCGCGGCGATCGTGCTCGCGTGCGCGCTGCTGCCCGTGCGCGAGATTGTGCGGGGGGCGCATGGACGGTGCCGGTTGTGGCGGACCACTTATCTCGACGTGCTGCTTCCGGCGGGAGTGACGGCTGTGGCAATAGCGTTGCCCGTGCTGATCGCGAGGCTGGGCCTTGGAGGACGCGGAAGCGTTCAGGTGATCGCGGCCGCCTTACCGCTGTTGGCGTGTGTCAGCTTTCGGAGGCGGCGCTGGCGCTTTGCGCTGGGCGTCGCCGGTTTGCTCGGGGTGGCCATGGTCAACCTCCCTGGGGAGACGACGCTTCTGCATGTGAAGCGAAGCTTTTTTGGAGTACACCGGATCGTGCGCGATGAGCGTGGGCCATTTAATGACCTTTATCATGGGACGACGGTGCATGGGCGGGAGCGCGTCGATGCCGATGCATTGACGCCGGCAGGAGCGGAGGAGCCGTTGACGTATTACCATCGGACGGGGCCGATGGGCGACGTATTTGCGACGATGCCCGCAGGTGCGCGGCGAGTGGCCGTGGTCGGCCTCGGGGTAGGCAGCATTGCGGCGTATGCGGACGCTCATACAGAAATCACATACTACGAGATCGACCCGACGGTGATCTGGGCGGCGGAGCGATCGGGGTGCTTCGATTTTCTAAGTGAAGCGCGGCGGCGAGGGGCCGATGTTCGCGTTGTGCTCGGCGATGCGAGGTTGACCTTGAATGGGGCGCGGGATGGGGCGTATGACCTGATCGTGCTCGATGCGTTTAGCGGGGATGCGGTGCCGGTACACCTGCTGACGCGTGAGGCGATGGACGTATATTTCACGAAGTTGTCGGCCGAGGGGGTATTGGCGGTGCATACGTCGAACGTTTACCTGGATCTGCCGCCGGTTCTTGGGGCGCTGTCGCGGGGTGCCGGTAAGGAGATGTTGGTCCGCGAGGACGTGGAATTAGGGGCAGGGGAGATAGCGGAAGGGAAATCACCATCGCAGTGGGTCGTGATGGCCAGTCAGGCTCGGCGGTTGGCGAGATTTCGGGAAGCGGGATGGCGGCCGTTGGAGCGAAAAGCAGGACCGCTCTGGACGGATGATTATTCGAACGTGCTTGGGGCCATGCGATGGCGGCGGTGATCGTTCGCGGTTAGGCGCCTTTCGGGGGAGAGGCTTTTGAGTACTTCGCGATCTGGTTTAGAAGCTCGAGGCGCTTGGGATGTTCCGGCTCGAGGTCGAGGACCATCTTCCATTGAGTGCTGGCGTCGGCGTATTTCTGGGCCTCCTCATAGGCATTGCCGAGTTGCAGGTGTAGTGAGGCGTTCTGGGGACTCTCGGAAACGGCGAGGCCAAGGTACTTGATGTACTGGTCGAGTTGACCGGCCTGGTTGTATTGGTCAGCGACTTTGACGTACGCGTCGACGAGGGTGGGGCCGTAGGTGGGTTTGTCGAGCTCGATGGCCTTCTTGAGAAGCGCCAGATGCTGGGTGTAGTCGTTGGTGCCGAAGGCGGCCTGGGAGTAGTAGAAGTAAAAGAGGGGCTTGTCCTCGTTGGGCATCTTGGGCTCGATCTCCTTGAACATGGCGAGCGCCTGGGGATAGCGGCCGGCGTTGAGGTAGATGTTGGCGGTGAGGAAGCGGATGTCGGAGCGGTCGCCGATGCCGTCGGCGGTGGCCTTGGCGACCTGGTAGATGGCCGAGGCGCTGGGGGCTGCGCGGAAGCGCTGCGGGTCGCCGGGAACCGGTTCGATGAGGTACCAGTCGCCGCTGATGGTGGCAGGTTTGCCCGCTTTGACGCTGACGACGGAGATGGGGCCAAAGTAGTTGCGCAGGTTGAAATAGGCGGTGCCGAGCTTGTAGTGGAGAACTGGTGTGTCGAGCCCAAGTGAGAGGGCGTGCTGGTAGGCTTCGGCGGCGAGGGCGAAGAAATTGCCGGCGAGATAGATGTTGGCCAGCTCATAGTGGTCGGCAGCGCTTTTGGGGTTGAGCTTGATCGCTTCCTCGAAGTAGCCGCGCGCTGAGTCGTAGTCGTCGAGGTTGTATTTCGCTTCGGCGAGCAGGTGATAGATGGCGTAGTCGTGGCGGTACTTGAGCAGAGGCTCGATCGATTCAACGACGCGCTTCCAGTTTTCCTGCTTGGCGTAGATGTCGCCGAGGAGCTGGCCGGCCTCGACGTGGTCGGGGGTGATTTTCAGAACCTCTTCGAGGATCTGCGTCGCTTCGGCTTCTTTGCCGGAGTAGCGATAGGCGCGGGCGAGGTGGACGCGGTAGCTGGTTTTCGTTTTGTCTTCGGCGATGGCCTTTTGGAGGAGGTCGATGGCTTTTTGGTAGTTACTTTGGAAGAGGGCGTCGGTGCCTTGTTTGAAGAGGTCCTCGGCGTGGGCGACGGATTGGGTCGTGGGGGCGGTTGTGGGTTGAGTGGAGGGGGCGGCCTGGGTGAGGGGCGCGGCGAAGAGGAGGGCGGATACGAGGAGTGTGTGTTTCATGGCGGGCTCGCGGTTGGTCGTCAGGTTGCGTCGCTTGCATGGGTTAAAAACCCATGTCACGTCAATCACGGGATGGTAGCCCGTGCTACGCGGTTTTTAGAGTCTATAGGTTTTGATGAAGCTGATCTGTTCTCGGGCCTTTTGTAGGAGGGTGCCGTTGGGGAAGTTCTGGAGATAATTGGTGTACTGGTCCATGGCGGCGATCCATTGGCCGAGGTGTTCGTAGTTTTCGGCGATGAAGAATTGGGCGTCGGAGGCGCGGGGGGAGCCGCGATAGTTGCGGAGGAAGGACTTGTACGATTCGACGGCCTCGGCGTATTGGCCGCCCTTTTCGTAGTGCTGGGCGATTTGCCAACTGGCCTCTTCAGCGACGGCCGTTCCTGTGAACTGGCGCACGATTTCCTGCCAGGTGGCCATGGCCTGGGGTGAATCGCCGAGGCGCTCGTTCTGGATGACCGCCATGTGGAGGAGGGATTCACCGGCCTTATCGCCGGCGGGCACTTTGGACGCCTCGGCGTAGACCGCGACGGCCTTGCGGAGGGCGGCGTTGATCTTGTCCTGACGATCAGCGAGCTGGCCGGCGGTGAGGCTTTCCTGCTCACGATAGGCGTTGTCGGCGGCGAGGGAGAAATTGGCGTCATCCAGTTGCCCGCCGTTGCCGGCGTTGATGGCAAGCTGGTAATCGGCGGCTTCCTTCTTGCCGCTCTTACGAAGTTCAGTGACCTTGTCGTTCTGGCGCTCGCGCGCCTCGGCGCGGCTGGAATTGGCAAGCCCGTAGGCGCGGCGCTGGGCGACATCCTTATTCTGCTCGAGCGTGGCAGTGCGGGTAAGGCCGGCGAGCCGATTGGCCTCTTCCTCATAGCTCTTGCCGACCTGGAAGAGCGAGTCGGAGGCGAAGTGGCTGTCGGGGTAATTGTTGGCAACCTGGCGGAGGGCGGTGCGAGCGTCGTCGATCTCGCCATTCTGCAGATAGAGGAGGCCGATGGAGTGGAGCGCGTCGGCAGCAAGGTGGCTCTTGGGCCAGTTCGTGGCGACCTTCTGGAACTCTTCGACTCCCTTGCGCCAGTTGCCGAGCTGGGCGTTGACGATGGTGGCGATCTGGAATTGTGCGTCGTAAGCCTTGGGGCCCGTGTCGTCGACGAGCTTTTGATAGTTGGCCAGGTCCTTGAGGATGCCGATACGGCGGTTGGCCTCGGCGATCTTGGCATCCTTCGGAAAGGATGCGACGTAGGACTCGTAGGCCTGGATCGCCTGCTTCCATTGGCTGAGGTTGATGGTGCAATCGGCGATGGACCACTTGGCGTCCTGCACCCACTGGCCGGCGGCGGGGAACTCGTTGATCACGCGGCGGTACGCGGCGATGGCTTCGGCCCACGCTTCGTTGGCCTGGTGGATCTGGCCGATCATGGCGAGCGCCTGCCCGGCATTGCCGTGGCGGGGGAAGCTTTGGACGAAGCTTTCCAGGACGTGAAGGGACTCGACCCAGCGCTTCTGGTTCTTCAGGTCGGCGCCGATGGAGAAGACGGCATCCTGCATCGACACGTCGTTGCCGCCGTGGGTGAAGTTGATTTCGAGGTAGACTTCTGAGGCGCGCAGCGGGCGGCCCATGACGGACTGGTATGTCTGGGCCGTCATCAACAGCGCCTGGGCGGCGAGGGGATCGGTGGGGTAGTCAATGGCAAGTATGTTCCAGACCGCCAGGGCGTCGTCGTTGTAGCTGCGGTTCTTCAGTTCTTGAGATATCTCCCACATCATCTGCGGGACGCGTGCGATCTGCGGGTGGCGGCTATATTCGGCGGCGACGCGGCGCAGCTCGGTCGCGGCACGAACATATTGGCCGCGGGCCAGGGTGGCGCTGAAGACATCAACCGTGCGCGCCTGGGTGAGGAAGCTGGTGGCGATCTCCCATTGGGCGGCTTCGACTGTCGGCCGCTCGTCGGGGAAGTCGATGGTGAGCTTCGCCAGCTCGCCGCGGGCGGCGTTGAAGCGCTTGCTGACCTCGGCAAGCCGCTCCTGGCTGGTGCTGGGGGAATCGAGTTTTTCGGCGGCCCAGGCGAGATGGTCGGTGGCGATGGCGAGGCGGAACTGAGGCAGATCTTTGTCCGTGGGGCTGTCGACGAGAAAGCGTTCGGCGAGCGATGCGGCGCGCTGCCATTGCGCGATGCCGCGCCAGTAGCCGATGGAGATCATGATTTCGCCTCGGGCCTGGTCGGCCGTGGCGGTTTGCGGGTACTTGGTCCGGATGGATTGGAAGATTTTGTAGGCGGCGTCGAGAGCCGCTTGCTGGCGGGTGAGCTCTTCTTCGGAAATGACGGGGGGATGCTCGACAAGTTGTTGCTGTTGCGCGGCGGCTCGATCGCCCCCGCCACCCGCTCCGCCGCCGCCTTGGGCAACACCACCGAAACGACTCGATGACGGTCCTTTAGCGCCTGCAATACCATCGCGCATCATGGCAATTTGAGTCGCGCGTCGCGCTTCCTGGCGCGAGATGGCGGCGAGCGTGTTGTTGTCGGCCTTGGCAAGTTGGTCCGAGGGAACGGTCCGGCCGAATTCGCCCGCGCCGGAGATGAGTCCGCCGTTGGTGGTCAATGTGCCAGAGGACGCACTAACGGAGCCAAGTTCCCGGGTCGGTGGGGTGGCAACCGGGCCAGTCTTTGATTTGTCCATCTCGGCAGGCTTCTCGGCTGCACTCACCTCGAGACCCTTCAGGACGGGTCGGTTCTGAGCCATACCCTCAATGGCTGGACTGCTTGTTGCTGAGGGAGCCGGCGAGAGCAGCGCGGCGAGCACTTCCTTGGCATGGTCGGGCATGACCTTACCGATCTGGCACATGCCGCGGGCGAAGTCGAAGCGCTGTGGCTCCCGGGTGGCCATGCCGCCCGAGATCATGCCGGCATAAATGGACTCGGCGACGTCCCAGGCGTCGGCTCGGGCATAGTCCAAGGCGATGGCCTCGACGCGCACGATGGATTGGCCGGCGAGGGGGCTCGCTTCAT
>JBBRIN010000236.1:0-6322 GCA_038221115.1 Tepidisphaerales bacterium | reverse complement strand
GCGGGCGGTGGTTGCTGATCCGGACGGGCATCGCGTTGAGTTAGTGGCGACGGCGCAGCCTGATGTGAAGTTGCGCGAGGTGAATCAGGGGGACCTTGGGGTATTTTTCGCGAACCAGCTCGACGCGGACGCGGGGTGGATGGCGGCGTTTACGGCCAAGGATCCGGCAGACCGCGCGGCGTTCGACGGGCATTGGACCAAGCTGTTGGCGAACGAGGGGGTCGTGAAGCGCACCATCATTTGTGAAGGGCGCATCGCGGGCAACGTGATGAGCTATGTGGAGTCGGCGGAGCGCTCGGTCTGCTATTGGGTGGGCAAGGCGTTCTGGGGGAAGGGGGTGGCGACGGGGGCGCTGTCGGCATTTCTGAAGCAGGTGACGGAGCGGCCAATGTTTGCGCGCGTTGCCAGGGACAACGCGGGGTCGATTCGGGTGCTGGAGAAATGTGGGTTTAAGGCGTGCGGAGAAGAGAGGGGGTTTGCCAACGGGCGCGGGGCGGAGGTGGACGAGGTGATCATGCGGCTGGGGGAGGGGGATGCGTGACGGGCATCTGCGTTACCCGAAGAGTGGGCCAGATGCTTCGGGGTACCTCAGCATGACAATTCTTTTCGATTTTGCCTCCCACCACATTCGAGCGTTACGCCCGGAACAGGGGGGATGCAATGTTTTCACTCGTCGAACGTTTTCAGTATGATTCGGGTGAGCCGTTTACCTTATTTCAGGAGAACACATGCAGCGTGGCTTTGCTTTGATCGTGGCGTCGTTGTCGTTGGTTGCGGGCCGTTCCAGTTTTGCGGCGGAATCGAAGGTGACGATCGAAAAGACGCACCTCTGCTGCAACCAATGCGTGAAGGGCGCGGAAAAGGCCGTCAGTTCCGTGAGCGGGGCGAAGGCGGAGTGCGATAAGGATGCCGGGTCGATCACGATCACCGCGCCGGATGCCGCGACGGCTCAGAAGGCGGTCGATGCGCTCAGCGCCGCCGGGTACTACGGCAAGAGCACGGGCGCCGAGTTCAAGGACGAGAGCGGCGCGGTGGCGGGTAATGTGAAGTCGGTCGACGTCTCCGGCTTCCACAACTGCTGCAAGAAGTGCACGACGACGATCAACAACACGATCAAGAAAGTCCCCGCGACCGGTGAGGTCGCCCCCAAGGTTGACACCGTCACCGTCGCCGGCGACATCGATGAGAAGAAGCTCGTCGATGCCTTCCACGATGCCGGCTTCCAGGTGAAGGTCAAGGGGAAGTAAACTCCCCCGGCGATGCGCTGGCATCGGCAGCTCATACTGTTCCGGCGCGAAAGGCCCGCACTCCCCCGCCTCGTCAAGAAAAAGAGAAGGGAACCGCAGATGAACGCGGATAAACGCCGATCAGAAAGGAGAGTAATTTCTTTTCCGATCTGAGTTCATCCGCGTTCATCTGCGGTTAAAACGCTCTTCAAGCCTTCATCAACCCCCTCACGGCCGTTCCATGATCGGACATCGAGATCGGCCGTCCCATCGGGCTCATGATCTCCTTCTCCGGATTCATCCCCAGCAGTGTCGCGATCGTCGCAAAAAAGTCCGGCACGTCCACGGCGTCCTTCGCCACCTTCTCCCCCTCGGCATCCGTGCTCCCATACGCCTGCCCGCCGCGCACGCCGCCGCCGGCCATCACCGCGCTCCACGCGCCCGGATGATGATCGCGGCCGTCATTTCCAGAAATCTTGGGCGATCGTCCAAACTCGCCCATCCACAGCACCAGGGTATCCGCCAGCATCCCGCGCGCCTCCAGGTCCTTGATTAACCCCGCCATCGCCGGGTCCAGATCGCCGGACAGGTTCTTTACGGCGGTGAAGTTGTTGTAGTGCGTGTCCCAGCCATCGAGGGTCACCTCGACGAACTTCACGCCCGACTCCACCAGCCGCCGCGCCAGCAGACAGCCGCGCCCGAAGTCGCTGTTGCTATACATCGCGCGGCTGGCTTCCGTCTCCTGCGACAGATCGAACGCCTTCACGAGCGGCGAGCGCATCAGCCGCACCGCCTTCGCATCCACCTGGCCATGCGCGCCAACCGCCGGCTGGCCGGTCTGCTCGGCGAACGACGTCTGCACGAGGTCGATCGCCGCGAGGCGCCGATCGAATCGCCGCGCATCGACATCCTTCGCGAGGGGTAGATTCTTCACGCCTTCCATGGGGTTTTGCACCACGAACGGCTGATGCTCCACGCCGAAGAAACCCGCCCCAATCGACGGCCCGCGCACGCTCACGAAGTTGGGCAACTCCGCCCGCGCATCCCCGAGTTCATGGCTCACCCAGGCGCCCATGCTAGGATGCGCCAGCGTCCCCGTTGGGATATAGCCGGTGTGCATCAGATACTGACCCCGATCGTGATTCCCTTCGCGGCTGGTCATCGAGCGCACGATCGCCAGCCGATCCGCCATTTCCGCCACGCGCGGCAGGTGCTCGGAAATCCGCACCCCCTTCACCGCGGTATCAATCGCCTTGAACGATCCACCGACGGTCGTGCCCGGCTTCGGATCAAACGTATCCAGATGACTCGGCCCCCCGTTCATCCAAAGCAGGATGCAAGCCTTCGGCTTCCGCTTGGCGCGCTCCCGTAGCGTCGCGCCCACGCCCGCCGGCTCGGCCATCAACTGCCAACCGGGAATCGCCAGCGTCAACATCGCCCCCAGTCCGCCGGAAATAAAGGCCCTGCGCGAAGGCGCCACGATGGGCCCGGGGCAGCAGGACGCAATCACGCCATTCTGATTCAGCTTCATAGTCGCTCCAAGGAAATCAATGATTCGTCAAAAACTCACTCCCATTCACCAGCGCGAAAAACAGGTCCTCAAAGGCTTGCTCCTCGACGGTCGTTCCACCGCCCATGCTCGCCAGCACCGCCAGCGGATAATCCGCCGAATACTGCTCGAACGCCTTCACGAACAACAACCCATCGGCGTTGTTCCTCACCCGCCCGCGCAATGCCGTGTAGTCGCCGGACGTCTTGATGAATTTCAAGAGTTCCTTGAACTCCATGTCCGCCGGCGCGTTGGCCACCTCCGGGGTCACTCGATTCGCCGCCGGCCCCACGAGCGGCTCGCCACCGGGCGCTTCCTTGCTCACCACCTCACGCGGCTCTTTCAGAAATGCCTCCCACCCCGCCAGTTCCTTCTCGGTCGGCCGCCGCGATACCGTCCTCAAATACAAGCGCTCGATCCTCGCCCGCGTATCCGTTGTCGACTTCAACACCTCTGCCAGCGCCAACCCGGGCGTCGCTCGCGTCGCCCCGTTGACCAGCGTCCCATTCAACAACAGCAGCGCCTGCGGCACCGTCTCATCGAACGAGGTCGCCTCGGCCATGTCATCCGTGCCCAGTTGGGTCACGAACTGCTTGAGGATCGACTGCCGGATCAACCGCAGGTTTGACTTGGTCAACCGATTGAGCGCCTCGCGCGCCCCCGTCGCCTGGAGCATGACGTCCAGTTGCGTCTCGAGTTCCAGCCGCTTCATCGGATACGCCGACCACAGCTTCGGATGCCCCTCGGCGACCGTCGCGGCATCCGCGCGGCAGGCCAGTTGATACGCCTCGGTCGCGCAGATCGTCCGCAGCAAATGGTGCAGGTCATACCCGTTGGCGATGAAATCATTGGCCAGCAGTTCCAGCGTCTGGTTCATCACCGCCGGATTCCCCGGCCGAAGATCGTCAATAGGTTCGACAAACCCGCGCCCCGTCATCTTCGCCCACATTCGATTCACGATCGCCTTGGCAAACCAGGGGTTCTCCTTGGCCGTCACCCACTTGGCCAGCGCCGCCCGCCGCGATGTGAACCCCCGATACTCCTCGCCCTGCAAAAAGCGCGGCTTACTCTCGACGTACTCCTTATAGCTGGTGAAATAACGCTCCGTCTTCGCATTGATCGGCGCCACGACCGGCCAATCCTTCGTCTCCTGCCGCGTCGTCCCGATGATCATGCCCTTGTCGTAATAGGTGGGCCACGTCTTGGTAAAAAACGCCGTGAACTGCTTGAAGTCGTCCTTCTTCCATGCCTCGGTCTTATGATCGTGACACTGCGCGCACTGGATCTGCACCCCCAGAAACACGCGCGACGTCGTCCCCGCCAGCTCGGGCAGCGCCATTCGATAGCGCAAAAACCAATTCGTCGCCGCATTAAACTTCTGCTGTTGATCCGGCGGATTCGACGCCGCGTTCCCCGGCACCTTGTTGGTGTTGTACCCTTCGGCCGTCAGCAGCGAATAGACGAACTTGTCCCAAGGCACGTTGGTCGCAAACTGATCCACCAGCCACTGATGAAACGCGTTACGGTCGATGTACCCCTCCCGCGTCAATCGCCCCATGAGCAGCGCATCCCAATAATCCCCCCAATGCCGCGCGTAGGCATCGCTCGTGAGCAACCGCTCGACCACCTTGCCGCGCTTCGTCGCATCAGCATCCGCCACAAACTTCACTACCTCGTCCGCCGTCGGCAACGTCCCGGTTAGATCCAGCGACACCCTCCTCAAAAACGTTGCATCCTCGGAGCGCGGCGCCGCCGTCAACCCCTCCTTCACCCAAGCCGCCCGCAACTGCTCATTCACCCCCCGCGCCGCATCTGCCTCCGTCGCCGCAACCAACGGCGCCGCGATCAACCCCATCACCATTGCGATAAAATTCACCGGGATTTTCATCGGCCACGCTCCATGCAAATGACTTTTCTGATCCGCGTTCATCCGCGGCTAAACCTCTTCCTCTCAGCGGTTCGTAGCCGACACCCGCTTCCCCCGCTCAGTAACCCCCCGCAGCTTCTCCCGCTGCCCAGGCGTCAACTCCTCGCTCACCCGCACCATCATCCCCCAGGTGATCGTCTTTCGCTCCGCCTCCACTCGATCCCGAAAGCTCTTCATCTCCTCCATCGACTCATGCACGATCGGCCGGACCTTCTCCTCCTGCTCCGCCGTCAGCCCAAGGTCCTTGCGCAGCCACGCCATCGTGCTGGGTTCCCATTTCGACGAATCGGCCTTCTCGGCCACCTTTTTCTGCACCCCGCGCGCCACGGCTACACCGCCCACCGCGGCCCCCGCGATGAACACCACGAGCAATCCAACCAGAATTTTCAATCGTCTCAACACAGATCATCCTCATTTCAACGTCAAGAACTTTCGAAAGGGCGCGGAGTGTTCCAATTTCAAAGCTCCGGCTCGACGCTCACCTCCACCACCTGCTCCGGCCCATTCACCGCAGACACGCCCAATTCCCCCGCGACCGCCCCCCAATTCCAAGCCCCCATCACCGCTGCCACGACCGCCGCCGCCACCGCTCCCCGAAAAACCATCCGTGCGGCATCCACCGACTCCACCTCCCGCCGCGCCGCTGCGGCCCGCGACAACACGCCAAAGGCAAACCCCGCCGGCGGCGCCGAAGGTGAGAAACGCTCGGCGCCCGCCGCCTTCGCCAATCGTTCCCAAGCTTGCACATTGCTCATCGCATCATCTCCCGTTCCAATCGCGCCATCTCGCCCGCCAAAATCTTTCGTGCCCGAAACGCCCTTACCTTCACCCAGGACTCTCCATGCTCCAGCATCCGCGCCACCTCCGCGATCGGCCGCTGCTCCAAATCCACCATCCGCACCACCACCCGATCCTCCGCTCCCAACGTTTCCATCAACCGCTCCACCAACTCCCGCGCCGCCACCTGATCGGTCAGCGTTCGCGCCCCGGCTTCTCGAACCACCGCCGCCTCTGCCTCGGTCAGATCCGTCCACCTCACCTCTCGCTGCCGCCTGCCTCGATTCCACTTGCGCAGCTGATCCAGACAAACATTCACCGCGACCTTCGCCACCCAATGCTCCAGCGGCGCACCGCCCCGATACCGCTCCGCGCCTGCCAGCACGCGGACAAACACCTCCTGCTCCCAATCCTCCGCCGCGATTCCGCGCGGCACATGCCCCCGCACCACTCGGGCGATCAGCGGATACAAAAACCCGATCAATCGCTCCCCCGCCGCGCGATCTCCCCGCACCGCATCGGCCAGGCACGCCCGCATGTCGCCATCCGCTTCGCTCATCCAACGTGCCTATCTCTATTGACGTTTGCGCCACCTGCCTCGGTTACAACTATATTCGGGAATCCGCTTGACGCCCGAGATTCCCGCCAAGGCGAGGAGCGTCATGGGGTGCGGCGGATACGAACGCCCGGAGCCGCGGAAGACTCAGGGCCTTTCAGTTCTCCGGCTAGGATAGCCGATATGGGTACTGGTCAAGGAGGACCAAACCATGTCGGAGACATCGATCAGCCTGTTCGATTGCTTTTCATCCGTTCCCGATCCTCGCGCCGCGTCGGGCAAACGCC
>JBBRIN010000235.1:0-6324 GCA_038221115.1 Tepidisphaerales bacterium | reverse complement strand
CGGCACCCGCATAGATTACGGCGATGCAATTCTTATTCTTCCAGCTTCCTCAGTTTCAGAATCGCCTCGACCTCGACGCTCGCCCCCAGCGGCAACTGCGCCATCCCGACCGCACTGCGCGCATGCCACCCATTCTCCCCGAGTACGTCCACAAATAACTGCGACGCCCCGTTGATGACCAGGTGGTGCTCCGTGAAATCCACGTCGCTGTTCACAAACCCCGTCACCTTCAGCACGCGCTCGACGCGCGCCAGCGATCCCAGTTCCTGCCGAATCAACCGCAGTATGTTCGCCGCGCACAACGCCGCCGCCCGCTTCGCGTCCTCCAGCGAAACCTGCGATGGCACCTTCCCCCGGCTGACCAGGTTCTTGTCCCCATCAAACGGCACGCATCCCGACACGTACGCCGTCGTCCCGTCGATCACCACCGGCCGATACATCGCCCCCGGCGACAGCCGCCGATCCAACGGATATCCGAGTGCTTCCAGTTTTTCATCCGGCGTAGGCATCTGCTCATTCTCCCTTCACGAAGGCAACGCCTCCCCAAAAAACCTCAACCAGTTCCCGTGGAAAATATCATCGATCTGGGCATCCCGATACCCGCGCCCGCTCAACAGGCCCCCCAGCTTCTGCAAGTCCGCGATCGTATCCAGATCGCGCGGCGTCTGCTCCGTACCAAATCCACCATCCAGATCGCTCCCAATCGCCGCGTGCCACGCGTTCCCTGCCATCTGGCACACGTGATCGATGTGATCCGCCACCGCGTCCAGCCCCACCACCTCCGGCTTCGTCACCGTTCGCACCCACCCCGGATACAGCATCCACGCATCCAGTGCCGCGCCGATCACCGCATCCCGCTCGATCAGCCGGCGGATCTGCTCGTCCGCCAACTGGCGATCCCCCGGCACCAGCGCCCGGCAATTATGGTGGCTCGCCAGCACCCGCCCGCTGAACGCGTCCAGCGCCTGCGTCATGCTCGTGTCGCTCAAGTGCGTCACGTCCAGGATCATCCCCACTCGCTCAAATTCCTTCAGCACCTCAACGCCCGCATCGCTCAATGGGCCATCGACGCCCGTTCCATAAGCGTGTTGCCCCCGCCCATAGTGCGCCAGCCCCGCGGCGCGCAGCCCTGCATCCCACCACGCCCGCACCTGCGCCGGCGATACGATCGGGTCCGTTCCCTCCATGCTCAGGATCATGCCGAGCGGAGTCGTTTCATCCTCGGCCGCCGCGCGCCAGTGCGCCGCCAACTCCGCCCCCGTTCGGATCAATCGCAGATGCCCCTGCGCCTCCAACAGCCGGTAGTACGCCAACTGCCCTTGCGCCGCCGCGTGCGCGATGGTCGGCGTCGCAAAATCCAGGTCCGTCCTCTTGTATCCCGTCTTCTTCTCCTGGGCCGGACCCCCGCGCGCAAGCAGAGTGCCGACGCACACCCTCACCTCCGCCCGCCGGAGCTCCGGCAACGACACCGTGTTGTGCCCGCGCGATTTCTCATCCGTCATGCCCTTTTCCGAATCGCGAATTTCCGCCACGCTCCGCGTCAGGTCGCGATTGAACGCCAGCGCGCACCACGCGAGATCCAGATGACAATCGATGATCGGCCGAACCGCTTCCACTTCACCTCCCGCTTAAAAAACTTTGCCGCGCGCGTCAACCTGAATCCGCTGTCCCGGCCCCTCATATCCCTCCTCAAACCACCACACCGCATCCTGTAAATTGACGCACGGGCAAATGTGGTTCGGCACCACCGTCACCCGATCCCCCACCTTAGGCGTCCGTTCGCATTGCGATACATCCACCTGCGCGTGCTCTTCGCTCAGCTTCGTGATCTTCGCCGCCGGATACTCGACGACCAACCCATGCCCGCTCTCCGGTGCCGGGCCGCATCGATCGCTCGTCAAGGTTTTGCTTCCGGCATCGAGGACGATCTGCCCCGGCACCGCCGTGCTCACCACCGTCGCGACAATCCTTGCGGCGCAATCTTCGAGCGTCGCACACCTCGCGCGCACGCAGTTCATGTCGTTAAACACGTAAGTCCCCGGCCGAATCTCCGTCAACCCCTTCATCAGGTGCGACCGATACGCCGTGGGCGTCGATCCGCCGGAGACGATCCGCGCCTCCAGCCCATCGCGTCGCCACGCATTGATCACCTCGCTTAAGAAACGATCGATCTCGCGCAACGCGGTTTCATCATTGGTAGTGGCGGCTGAAAACTGGCCGGGGAAAAACATTAGCCCATCGAGCCGCAGCCCGCTTAGTTTTGACACGTCTCGTGCCAGGTCCAGCGCCTCTGCCGCGTTTTGCACTCCTGTACGGTGGTGGCCGACATCCAGTTCAACAAGTATGCCCAGCACGCTTCCCGCCGACTTCGCCGCCGCATTCAGCGCATCGGCGGCCGCTTTCGAATCGATTCCCACCCGAAGCGCTTTTTTCCGGGCCAGCGTCGCCAGCTCTTCGCAACGTGCCCGATCCACCGCCGGATACGCCATCAACACGTCGTCGGCGACCTCCGCCATCACCTTCGCTTCTCCGACCTTCGCGACCGTGAGCCCCACCGCGCCGTGCGCCATCTGCATGCGCCCGAGCATGACCGACTTGTGCGTCTTGGTGTGCGGCCGCAGCCCGATCCCATGTTCGCGCGTGTACGCAGCGAGGCGCGCCATATTCCGCAGGACGACAGGTCCGTCGATGACAATGCTCGGCGTTGTGAGGTCTTGAAACATAGGTGCGGGATTATACCGGTTTCACGGCCGCGCCGTAGAAGGTGCGGTTCGGGTTGATGAAGACCCACATCGCCGCCGCGGCAAGATACATTCCGGCGTACGTCACAAACAGAGCGCCCCAGCCAAAGCGGCCGAAGATCCACGCCCCAATGACCGGTTGCAAGAAGTTTCCCAGATTGCCGATCATGTTAATCAAGCCCGTCGCAGTCCCGGCGAACGCGCCGCCGATATCGAGGATCGTTGCCCAGTTGGCAGCCTGGCCGAAATCGTGCGCCGCCGCCGCAATGCACATCAGCACAACGGCCTGCCGTGGCGTGTGAACCACGGCGATCCCGCCCATCGCCGCCGCCGCGACGCAGTACCCCATCACCGGAAACACCGCACGCCCCAGCCGACGGCGTCCGGTGGCGCGAACCAGCGCATCGGAACAGACTCCCCCGACCAAACACGCGATGCCCCCGAAGAACAGCGGCGCCGCCGTCATCCACTCCGATTTCTCGAACGTCACATGATGCACGCGCTCCAGAAATTTCGGCATCCAGCTCACGAAGAAGGACCAGCCGAAGCTGCCGAAAAGGTAAAGAGCGCCCATCGCCAGGAGGCTCCGGCTCGTGAACAACGCCGGCAAGGGCTTCGCGATACTCGCGCCGCCGTCGCCGCGCTGCGATGCGCCGCCGCGGATCAACCCAAGCTCCGCCTGGTTCACCGAACGCTTTTCCGCCGGGTCATCGCGGAACCAAGGATAGAAGAGCAGGCACCAGGTAAGCCCGACAAGTCCCGAGATGAGAAACGCCAGCCGCCACGGGGCCGCGCCGGCGAGCGCTCGCAATCCCGGAACGCGCGCGACAGCACCCCGAAACCCATTGGTATTCATCGCCCGAAGCAACGAACCGAGAATGACGCCCGAAAACGCGCCGCCCCATCGCGCCACCAGCCAGATCAATCCTCCCGCCCGCGCGCGCGTTCGTTCCGGAAGCCACCGCGACTGAATCCGGGCGATGTTTGGATACGCCCCCGCTTCACCGACGCCGAACAAAAATCGGCATGTCAGCAATGACGTGAATCCCACCGCCGCGCCCGACAGCGCCGTGAAGACCGACCACGCCAGCACGATTCGTGTCTGCGTGCGCCGCGCCCCGTGCTTGTCGCCCATCCACCCGCTGGGAATCTCGAACAGGGCGTACGCCAGCCAGAACGCTCCCAGCACAAACCCCATCTGCTGGTCGCTGATGTGCAGGTCCTTCTCGATTTCATTCTGAGCCCGCACGATGCAGACGCGATCGAAGTACGTCAGGAACGACAGCGCGCACAGGAACGCAAGCACGATGTATCGCACCCGCGTCGGCCTCCCGGAACCCGTCTCCGTCACCTGAACCTCCCGAGTAGGGCAACAGTGTACCGGGTCGACGCGCTTGCCTCACCGTCCATGACGGTTAGCCTATTTCCAAATGAATCGACTGACCACCCTCCTCGTCCTCATCGCGGTTGCCACGCCTACGCGCGGCGATTCTTTCACCTGGAAGATCGCCAAACCCGAGTCCCAGGGCCTTTCCCCCGAGAAGCTCGATCGACTCCGCGATGCACTTGCGAAGAATGCCACACATTCGCTGCTCGTCGTGCGCCATGACAAGATCGTCCTGGAGTGGTACGCCGAAGGCTTCAGCGCTGAGAAGCCGCATGGCACTGCCTCGCTGGCCAAGGCGCTGGTTGGCGGCATGTCGCTCGCCGTCGCAATTCAGAATGGTCGGATCAAGCCGGAGGACCGAGCCGCCACATTCATACCGCAATGGCGAGACGACCCGCGGAAGTCGAAGATCACCGTCGCCCAGCTCGCCACCCATACCTCCGGCCTCGATGACGCCCACGACCCCGTGCTCCCCCACGACAAGCTCCCGGGTTGGAAGGGCGAATTCTGGAAGCGCGAGCCCACCGATCCCTTCACCATCTCCCGCGATCTTGTGCCCGTGGTGTATCCGCCCGGCCAGCGCGTCAGCTACAGCAATCCGGGCATGGCGATGCTCGCCTACGCCGTCACCGCCGCCATCCAGCCCGGCGAACAGAAGGATCTGCGATCGCTACTGCGCGAGCGCGTCTACGGGCCCATCGGAATCGGCGATAAAGAATGGACGATCGGTTACGGCAAGACCTACAAGGTCGGCGATCTCAATCTCGTTGCCGATTGGGGCGGCGGCACATTTACGCCGCGTGCCGCCGCGCGCGTCGGCCGGCTCATGCTGCACGAGGGCGACTGGGATGGGCGGCGAATTCTTGATGCTTCCATCGTCCGCACCTGCGCCAATCCTCCGGGCACTCCTGCCGCTAACCAGTGGGAAGGCGCCGCCAGCCCCAGCCCGGGCTTCGGCTGGTGGTCGAATCGAGACGGCGCGTGGTCCGCCGTCCCCCGAGACGCCTACCTCGGCGCCGGCGCCGGCGACCAGCTTCTCATCATCATTCCATCACTCGATCTGGTCGTCGTCCGCAACGGCGGCGCCATCACCGACAACGGCGACACCTCCGCGCATTGGAAATCGCTGGAAAAGCATCTGCTCGCCCCGCTCGTCGCCGCCGTCGCCGATGCGCCGCCGCCCCCCCTGCCCCCTCCCCCCAGCAGTTCCATCCGCGCCATTCATTTCGACCCCGAGTCGACGATCGTTCGTAAAGCGATCGACAGCGACAACTGGCCCATCACCTGGGCGGATGACGATCATCTGTATTCGTCTTACGGCGACGGTCGCGGCTTCGAACCCTTCGTTAAACCAAAGCTTTCGCTCGGCCTCGCTCGCATCGAAGGCAACCCGCCCAATTTCCGCGGCGTCAATCTTCGCTCCGATTCCGCCGAGCGAACTGGGGAAGGCGCCAAAGGGCCGAAGGCTAGCGGAATGCTCATGGTCGACGGAATCCTTTATATGTGGGTCCGCAACACGAACAACGCCACCCTCGCCTGGTCGAGCGATCACGCCGCCACGTGGACGTGGAGCTTCACCTTTGATACCAGCTTTGGCTGCCCCGCCTTCCTCAACTTCGGCCGCAATTATGCCGGCGCTCCCGACGATTACGTTTACGTCTATTCCCAGGACGGGCCAAGCGCGTACCAACCGTATGACGGCGTCGTCCTCGCGCGCGTGCTAAAATCGAAACTCCGCGATCGCTCAGCATACGAATTCTTGACCAGCGCCACCGACGAGTCGCCCAAATGGTCCCCGGACATCGCCTCGCGCTCGCATGTCTTCCACTACCCAGCCCACTGCGAGCGCCTCGACGTGATCTACAACGCCGGCATCGCCCGCTATCTCATGACTGTCAGCTTTGGCCACGGCCAGGGCTGGGGGATCTTCGACGCGCCTCACCCGTGGGGACCATGGACGACTGCGTTTATCACGACCGACTGGGGCCTTGGCGAGACGCACGGATATCGACTGCCCACCAAGTGGATCTCACCGGATGGCAAGGAGATGTACGTCGTTTTCTCCGGCCGAACCCGCAAAATCGAGCCGGATTTTGATGCCTTCTGCCTGCGCCGCATGACCATCGAGCTGGTCCCCAAATGAGCTGATGGCATGTAAAAAAGGGCAGGGCCCACCTGCGGAAGGAGGCGGGCCCT